>JAURFZ010000029.1:0-2306 GCA_030834045.1 Burkholderiales bacterium | reverse complement strand
CGGTAAAAGGAAAGAACGAAGGACGGAAACGGATGTCGAGGTCTTTGGTCTCAAAAAAGGCGCAGAGGAACTCGAAGTACAGCCCCTTGAGATCGGTAAAACTCACCTGCTCTCCGAGCCAAAGCCCTTCCACCTGATGGAACATGGGCGAGTGGGTTGCGTCGCTGTCCACCCTGTAGGTGCGACCTGGTGCAATGACCCTCAAGGGGGGTTGATGACTGCGGGCATAACGCACCTGCATAGGGCTTGTATGGGTTCGCAGTAGAAGGGGCAGACCATCGGCATCGCATAGATCGAGATAGAAGGTGTCTTGCATCGAGCGTGCGGGATGGTTCTCGGGATTGTTTAAGGCTGTGAAGTTTGTCCAGTCGGTCTCAACTTCTGGACCATCTGCCACATCGAAGCCCATCGATTTAAAGATAGCCTCAATACGTTGCCAGGTTGTCATAACAGGGTGAAGACTTCCTGTGGACATGCCGCGACCGGGCATTGAGATATCGAGGCGATCCTGGGCCAATTTTGCAGCAAGTTGATCTTGGGCAAGCGCCTCGCGACGCTGGCTCAACAAGGCTTCGATTTCGCCCTTAAGCGCATTAATACGGGCGCCCTCATGCTTCTTCTGCTCGGGCTCAAGCCCCCCAAGTTTCTTGAGCTGTTCGGTAATGAGTCCCGATCTACCTAAGAATTTCGCCTTGGCGTTCTCAAGAGAGGCTGGATCGGAGGCCGCATGGAATGCAATTCGAGCCTCGTCAACCAGCTGCTGGTCTGTACCAGTGCCGGACATTTGGAATAAAGGCGAACGATGGCCTAGACGCCTGCGTTACTGCAGGGCGTCTTTGGCCTGCTTGACGATCGCCTCAAAGGCGGCCTTGTCGGTGACTGCAAGATCAGCCAGCAGCTTTCTGTCCATCGTGATACCCGCCTTCTTCAGCCCGTTGATGAACCGGCTGTAACTAAGGTCGTGTTGACGACAGGCCGCATTAATGCGGGTGATCCAAAGGGCGCGAAAGACGCGCTTGCGATTACGGCGGTCGCGGTAGGCGTACTGACCCGCTCGCATGACCGCCTGCTTGGCCACCCGAAAGACATTGTTACGACGTCCTCGGAAACCTTTAGCAAGGGCAAGAATCTTTTTGTGACGCGCACGCGCGGTGACTCCACGTTTAACTCGAGGCATGGTCGGTCTCCTTTACGCGTAGGGCATCATGTCGCGGACCTGCTTCAGGTCGGACGGATGCACAGTAAGGGTTCCACGCAACTGACGCTTGTTCTTCGTTGTACGCTTTGTGAGAATGTGACGCTTCGTGGCGCGGCCACGCTTAATCGACCCACTTCCACGGGCCATAAAGCGCTTTGCAGCAGCTTTTTTGGTCTTCATTTTGGGCATTGAATGCTCCTATTTCTAGCAGCCCTGAAGGTGAAGAGCGCCGTGCTCTTGCTTTGAAACCTACAGCAGCCTAGTCAAACACTTCGACTACCACTTCAACTTCACAATAAACTCTATACGCCAGCCGCCGTCTTTTTACGCTTGGGCGCCATGATCATGACCATCTGCCGGCCCTCAAGCTTGGGCATTTGTTCAACCTGGCTTAATTCCGCAAGGTCATCGCGGACCCTCTCGAGCATGCGCATTCCAAACTCTTGGTGGGCCATTTCACGACCCCGGAACCGGATGGTAATTTTGGCCTTATCGCCTTCTTCAAGAAAACGAGTTAGGTTCCGTAGTTTAACCTGGTAATCGTTCTCGTCTGTGCCTGGGCGAAACTTTACTTCTTTAACCTGAATTGTTTTCTGTTTAAGCCGAGCATCGTGCGCGCGTTTTTGTTCTTGATACTTGAACTTGCCGTAATCCATGAGCTTGCAGACCACTGGGTCTGCCTGCGGTGCGATTTCTACTAAATCGACAGCCTCTTCTTCGGCAAGCCGCAAGGCCTCTGCTAACTTAACGATTCCAATCGCTTGATTATCGACGCCAATAAGGCGGAGTTCTAAGGACGTTATTTCAGAATTAACGCGGTGTAATTTTTCAGTAGCGATTATGAACCCTCTTCAAGATCTTGCTTAAATAAATTAAGAACATCCTTCAGAGGCATGACACCAAGGTCTTCCCCGCCCCTTCGACGAACAGACACACAGCCTGATTCTTTTTCCTGATTGCCAACAACCAAGAGGTAAGGGATTTTCTGAAGGCTTAACTCTCGGATTTTGTAGGAAATTTTGTCATTCCGCAAATCGGCTTCGGCACGGAGCCCCTGGTCTTGCAACATTTTTGCAACATGGGCGGCATAGTCGGCCTGCCCTTCGGA
>JAURFZ010000028.1 GCA_030834045.1 Burkholderiales bacterium | reverse complement strand
CGGGCGCTTAAGTTCACCAAACACCGTGGTCGACATGGAGTCGGTGGTGGGCCAGACCCCTTTGGTTCGGCTGCGCAGACTGGGCGAGCCCCTTCTTTCGAGTCGTGGCAACCTGGTGCTTGGCAAGCTTGAGGGCAACAACCCCGCGGGCTCGGTGAAGGATCGACCGGCCTTGTCGATGATCTCTCGGGCCGAGCAGCGCGGTGAAATCAAACCCGGCGACATGCTCATTGAGGCAACCAGCGGCAATACAGGCATCGCCTTGGCGATGGCCGCTGCCATTCGTGGATTCCGAATGCGGCTGATCATGCCCGACAACCTCTCGGTTGAGCGCCGCCAGACCATGCGTGCTTTTGGTGCCGAGCTTGTCCTGGTGACTCAAACGCAGGGCATGGAGGGTGCGCGTGATTTAGCCATGGCCATGCAGGCCCGCGGCGAGGGCAAGGTTCTTGACCAGTTTGCAAACGACGACAACTGGATGGCGCACTACGAGGGAACCGGCCCCGAAATCTGGGCCCAGACCCAAGGGGCGGTGACCCATTTTGTTTCTGCCATGGGAACGACGGGAACCATCACGGGGGTCTCGAGGTTCCTTAAAGAGAAAAACCCCGAGGTGCAAATTATTGGCGTACAGCCCACCGACGGCTCGTCCATTCCCGGGATTCGCAAGTGGAGCGAGGACTACATCCCACCCATTCGCTCCAAGGCCAGAATTGACCAAATTGAAGAGGTCACGCAGGCCGATGCTGAGGCCATGGCTCGCGAGCTTGCCCTTACCGAGGGTCTTTTTTGTGGGCCGTCTGCCGCCGGTGCCTGCTCAGTGGCCTTGCGTCTTGCAGAGTCTTCGCAAGACGCTGTCATCGTTTTTATTGTCTGCGACCGAGGCGATCGTTACCTCAGTACCAATTTATTTCCGTCATAGCAGATGGTCTTTGCTGGGTTGACTGTTTTTATTTAAATGGAGGCAGGGGCTTCACCATGGATGCAATTTATGAAATTGGGGAGTTCTCAGGGTTTACTGAATACCTTGATTTTGACACCATCAAGATCACCGACTCGGGCACTTTAATTGTTGAGGAAATTCAAGACCTCAAAGAGCCACGAACCACCAAGTCGGGCAAGTCCTATCTTTCTATGCGAATTCGTGCTGAATACGACCTGGCCAAACACCTTCGCCGCACGCATTTAATGCAGGCTCTTGATGACGACATGGGTGGCGGTGAGGTGGTTGTGAATGATGAGCGGTTAAGTGAATGGAAGACCATTCCTAGCCGATCGAATGACGAACTCAAACTGAAGGCCTTGGAAAAAGCTGAAGAGCTTGGCTACTGGTAGGCCCATGCAGACTCAACAGACAGCATCAATTCCTGCCGTACGCACGCGCTTTGCCCCAAGCCCCACTGGGGATCTTCATGTTGGGGGCGCTCGAACAGCGCTTTATTGCTGGGCCTATGCCCGCAGGCACGGTGGGCAGTTCATTCTTCGCATCGAGGACACCGACCTTCAGCGCTCCACCCCGCAGGCCGTCAAGGCCATTTTTGATGGCCTCGCCTGGCTGGGCCTTGCGCCTGATGAAACCCCCGTTTATCAGACCCAACGTATGGACCGTTACCGCGAGGTTATTCAAGCCATGCTTGCCGATGGCCGGGCCTACCGTTGTTACTCAAGCCAAGAAGAGCTTGATGCCATGCGCGAGGCTCAGCGGGCGGCGGGCCTAAAGCCCCGGTACGACGGTCGCTGGCGACCCGAGAACGCAAAGACGAAAGGACTCCTACCCCAAGCCGAGCAGCCCTTTGTTATTCGTTTTCGTAACCCCGACCATGGCGTTGTGAGCTGGGACGACGGGGTCAAGGGCCGAATTAGCATTGCCAATGCCGAGCTCGACGACCTGGTTATTGCCCGAGCCGATGGGTCTCCTACCTATAACTTCTGTGTTGTGGTGGACGACATGGACATGGCCATTAGCCATGTCATTCGGGGCGATGATCACATTAACAACACGCCGCGGCAAATGAATATTCTTAAGGCACTGGGGGCTGCAATACCTCAGTACGCTCACCTTCCCATGATTCATGGGCCCGATGGCGAGAAGCTCTCCAAGCGCCACGGGGCTGTATCGGTGATGCAGTACGAACTCGATGGTTACCTGCCGCAGGCGCTTTTGAACTACCTTGCTCGGCTTGGCTGGAGCCATGGCGATGATGAGATCTTTTCAATGGAGCAGTTCTGCCAGTGGTTCAGTCTTGAGAGCTGCAGCAAGTCGGCGGCGCAGTTCGATTTCGATAAGCTCAAGTGGCTCAACAATCACTACATGCGCGACGCCCTAGGCGAGGAGCTTGGGCAGCTCATTGCGCCACGCCTGAACCTTCTCCCGGAGCAGCGAACGCAGGGGCCCGCACTTGAGCAGGTCATTGATCTTTTGAAAGACAGGGCCTCCACACTCAATGAGCTTGCCTTGCTCATTCCCGCCTATTACGCCTTCGATTTCCCGCGGCCCGAGGGTCTCGATGAGATG
This sequence comes from Burkholderiales bacterium, assembly GCA_030834045.1. Classification (GTDB taxonomy): domain Bacteria; phylum Pseudomonadota; class Gammaproteobacteria; order Burkholderiales; family Burkholderiaceae_A; genus Hahnella. The sequence goes on along the minus strand of JAURFZ010000028.1, from coordinate 10,831 downwards.
CTAACGCCGCCCGTAGCGCAGGCTATCGATAAACTCGTTCAGGAGCTCGAGGGCCTGTCGAGTCAACCGCTTGAGCCTACTCAGGTGGCGGCCACTTTAAAAACCGTTCTTGCAAGCACCGGGCTTAAGATGCCTCAACTGGCCATGCCCTTGCGGCTTATTCTTCTAGGCCGAACCGATACGCCTTCCATTGACAAGGTCATTGCGCTTCTAGGCTCGCGTCGACTGCACGACCAGTGGCAGGGGTTTAGGGGGGCATCGGCAGTAGAATGACGGCATGTCTGGAAACACATTCGGCCGTCTTTTCTGCGTAACGTCCTTCGGTGAGTCGCACGGGCCAGCCATTGGCTGTGTGGTTGACGGCTGCCCGCCGGGTTTAGAACTTAATGCAGGCGATATTCAGCCTGCGCTTGATAGGCGCCGACCGGGTACATCACGGCATGTTACCCAGCGGCAAGAGCCCGATACGGTTGAAATTCTTTCAGGCATCTTTGAGGGCAAGACCACGGGCGCCCCCATTGCCCTGCTTATTCGTAATCAGGACCAGCGCAGTAAAGACTATTCCGACATTGCCAATACTTTTCGGCCAGGCCATGCCGACTACGCTTATCTTCAGAAGTATGGCCTGCGGGACTATCGCGGAGGCGGACGTTCCTCTGCTCGAGAGACAGCCGTTCGAGTTGCCGCTGCGGCCATCGCGCAGAAGTGGCTTCTGCAACGCTATGGCGTTTCTATTTATGGGCATATGACGCAGCTTGGGGATATTCCCATCGAGTTCAAGGACTGGGCGCACGTGCCCAACAATCCGTTTTTTGCCGGCAACGATCACCAAATTCAGGCGCTTGAGGCCTATATGGATAGCCTTCGTAAGGCGGGCGACTCCTGTGGTGCACGCATTGAGGTGCAGGCGCATGGCGTGCCTGCGGGCTGGGGTGAGCCGGTCTTCGATCGGCTTGATGCCGACATTGCCCATGCCATGATGGGCATCAATGCGGTGAAGGGCGTGGAAATTGGTTCGGGCTTTGCCAGTGTGACCCAGCGTGGCTCTGTGCATGGTGATGAGATGACCCCGCAAGGCTTTCTCACCAACCATGCGGGTGGTGTCTTGGGCGGCATTGCTACGGGCCAGCCCATTACCGTTGCCATTGCCATCAAGCCTACTTCAAGCATTCGAACGCCGCGTCAGTCAGTTAACCTTCAGTCGCAGCCGGTTATGGTGGAAACTCACGGCAGACATGACCCCTGCGTGGGTATTCGCGCAACCCCCATTGCCGAGGCAATGCTCGCCCTGGTGCTTATGGACCATGCCCTGCGTCATCGCGCGCAAAATGCCGATGTTCTGCCACCCATGAGCCCCATCCCGGGTCAGGCTTGAGCCCTCTGGCTCGGCTGGCGGTCTTCTTTGCCAGCTACTTTGCCTACGTGGGGCTTTTTGCCCCCTACCTGTCACTCTGGCTCAACGGCCGTGGTTTTTCGCCCGCCGAAATTGGGCTTTTAGCCTCTCCTATGCAATGGACCCGGGTGGTGGGTCCGCCGGTCTGGGGTGCGCTTGCCGATCGTGACCATCCCGATCGTCTGCCGAGAATGCTCGTTACCTGCTCGTTGATTGCGCTGGGCTTTGCAGGGCTTTTGCTGTTTGATTGGTCACTCTGGGCGTTGTTTGCAGTGCTTTTTGCAATGAGCTTTTTCTTAAGTGGCCTCATACCCGTTACCGAGTCGATGACCATTAAGGCCACAGGCGGCGATCTTGGACGCTATGGCCGCGTGCGTCTCTGGGGCTCGGTGGGTTTTATTGTTGCTGTGCTTGTAAGCGGCTGGCTTTTTGATCGAATTGGAATTGAGGCCCTGCCTTTCGGGCTTTTGGTGGTGTTGGCCTTGCTGGTCTTTGCAGCAAGAGGCCTGCAAAGCGAGCCGGTTTTGGCTGAACGCCCTGCCAGGCTTTCTTACAGAGAAATTCTTGCAACGCCTGCGGTGAAAGGCTTTTTATTTGCAAGCTTTCTCATGCTCTTAGCCCATGCCCCGCTCTACACGCTTTTCTCTCTCTGGCTTGAGCAAAAGGGCTACAGCCGCACGCAGATTGGTCTGCTCTGGACGCTTGGCGTGGTTGCCGAAATTCTGGTCTTTCAGTTTCAACGCCATTTCTTCGCCTGGTTTTCGGTTGCCACCATCTGGCGGCTTAGCTATGCGGTCACAGCCCTTCGCTTTGCGCTTATAAGCATCTCCGAGGGTGGTCTCCTTATTCTTCTTCTTGCCCAGGCCATGCATGCCGTCACCTTCGGTCTGCATCACAGTGCTTCGGTAGCCTTGGTTCGGCAGTGGTTTCCTCCTGCGGCCCAGGCGCGCGGGCAGGCCCTTTACACCATGGCCGCCTATGGGCTTGGAGGCTCGCTTGGCGGGATTGCGGCAGGCTCCCTCTGGGAGGCCTTTTTTCCAGAGGCCGCCTTCTGGGCTGCAGCCCTTGCCGCGCTTGTAGGCCTTGCGGTCTCGGGCTGGGTGATTCGGCATGCCAAGCATTAAGAACTCGGCCATAAGCTAGGCGATAATGTAGACCGCTTTGACCTGCCAAGAAGGATAACCAGTCATGCCCACGCTATACGACAAGCTTTTTGATGAACACGTTGTCGACCGTCAGGACGACGGCACCTGCCTGCTTTACATTGACAGGCACCTTGTTCATGAAGTCACAAGTCCTCAGGCCTTTGAGGGACTGCAAATGGCGGGAAGGCCACTGTGGCGCAATTCAGCCAACCTAGCCGTTGTTGACCACAATGTGCCAACGGAGGGTAGGGCCGAGGGCATTGCAGGCATCAAGGACCCCGTGTCTCGACTGCAGGTGGAAACGCTCGATGCCAATGTGAAGACCTTCGACATTAAGTATTTCGGTCTCATGGACCCAAGGCAGGGCATTGTGCATGTCATTGGACCCGAGCAGGGGGCAACACTGCCCGGTATGACAGTTGTCTGTGGCGACTCGCACACCAGCACCCACGGGGCTTTTGCCTGCCTGGCCTTTGGCATTGGCACCTCTGAAGTCGAACATGTTCTTGCCACACAATGCCTCCTTATGAAGAAGGCGAAGAACCTCCTTATCAAAGTGGAGGGCACGGTTGGTGCAGGTGTGACTGCCAAAGATATTGTGTTGGCCGTTATTGGAAAAATAGGTACAGCAGGAGGCACAGGCTACGCCATTGAGTTTGCGGGCTCAGCCATTCGTGGGCTTTCAATGGAAGGTCGCATGACACTCTGCAATATGGCCATTGAGGCCGGCGCGCGCGCCGGCATGGTGGCCTTCGATGAAGTCACGCAGGCCTATGTGACGTCGCGTCCCCTTGCCCCCAAGGCAGAGCTTTGGGATAAGGCCTTGGCCTACTGGAGGACGCTGCATTCCGATGCGAACGCTCAGTTCGATAAGGTCGTGGAGATTGCCGCAGAATCCATCGAGCCTCAGGTGACCTGGGGCACATCGCCCGAGATGGTCTTACCCATTGGTGCGCGGGTGCCCAATCCAAGCAACGAAGCCGACCCCAGTCGACGCGAGGGCATGACGCGAGCCTTGCAGTACATGAACCTTGAGCCCAACACCCCCATCGCCGACATTCGTATCGACAAGGTCTTCATCGGGTCCTGCACCAACTCGCGTATTGAAGACCTGCGGGCCGCCGCCGCCGTGGTGAAGGGGCGCAAAAAGGCTGAATCCGTGAAACTTGCCATGGTTGTTCCGGGCTCGGGCCTTGTGAAGGCCCAGGCTGAGCGCGAAGGGCTTGATACGATTTTTAAAGAAGCTGGGTTTGAATGGCGTGAGCCGGGATGCTCCATGTGTCTGGCCATGAATGCCGATCGGCTTGAGCCGGGTGAGCGTTGTGCGTCCACAAGCAACCGCAACTTCGAGGGCCGCCAAGGCGCAGGGGGTCGTACTCATTTAGTCTCGCCTGCAATGGCAGCTGCTGCGGGTGTCGCAGGGCATTTCGTTGACGTAAGGAGCATGGCATGACGCCTTTGACCATTCACCAAGGGCTGGTCGCCCCCCTTGATCGGGCCAATGTTGATACCGATGCCATCATTCCGAAACAATTCTTGAAGTCCATTAAACGGGCAGGGTTTGGCCCCAACCTGTTTGATGCCTGGCGTTACCAAGACGAGGGTCAGCCAGGCATGGACTGCAACAAGCGGACGTTGCGGCCCGAGTTTGTTTTGAATCAGCCACGCTTCAAGGGCGCCAGTGTTCTGCTTGCCCGTCAGAACTTTGGTTGTGGGTCGTCTCGGGAGCATGCACCTTGGGCTCTCGAGGACTTCGGATTCCGAGTGCTTATTGCACCGTCATATGCGGATATCTTTTTTAATAACTGCTTTAAGAACGGGCTTTTGCCGATTGTGCTTCCGGGCGAGAAGGTGGACGAGCTGTTTCGCCTCACCGAGGCGCACGAGGGGTTTTCGCTTGAAATTAATCTGCCTGAGCAGACCGTGCGGGCCGTGCCACCGGTAGGTACAACAACCAGCACGTTTGAGTGTTCATTTGAGGTTGAGTCGTTTCGTAAGCACTGTCTTGTGAATGGACTCGATGACATTGGCCTTACCCTTCAGAAGGCCGAAGCCATTCGGGCCTTTGAGGCAAAGCGCCTTTCTGAAAAGCCATGGCTTGCGGCTGACCCTCATCAGGCGCTTGCCAACTAACTAACGAGGTTTATTTTGACCACCTTAAACATTGCTGTTCTTGCCGGCGACGGCATTGGCCCAGAAATTACCGAGCAGGCTGTTGCCGTCTTAGAGCGACTTGCCGCCCAGGGTCAGTTTGCCCTGAATCTTGAACACGCTGCTGTTGGCGGGGCAGGCTACCGTGCAAAAGGCCATCCTTTGCCTGAAGAGACCATGGCCCTTGCACAGGCCAGTGATGCTGTTCTATTTGGTAGCGTGGGAGACTTTCATCTTGATCACCTGCCTCGCGAACTACGTCCAGAGCAGGCCATACTAGGACTGCGTAAGAGGCTCGAGCTTTTTGCGAATCTCAGGCCCGCATTTGTTTTTCCAGATCTCGTCGATGCATCAACCCTCAAACCCGAGATCGTCTCGGGTATGGATATTCTTATTGTTCGTGAGCTTACCGGTGACATTTATTTTGGTCAGCCGCGTGGTGTTCGACGCCTCGACAACGGCGACCGTGAGGGCTTTGACACCATGGTCTACAACGAAACCGAGATTCGACGCATTGGCCGAGTGGCCTTTGAGGCCGCAGCCAAGCGAAGCCATAGGCTTTGCTCGGTGGATAAAGCCAACGTACTTGAAACCACCCAGCTTTGGCGCAACGTTATGACAGAACTCGCCGCAGACTACCCAAACATTGAGCTCTCGCACATTTATGTTGATAACGCAGCCATGCAGCTTTTAAAAAACCCCAAGCAGTTCGACGTGATGGTCACGGGCAATATGTTTGGCGATATCTTGTCAGACGAGGCCTCCATGCTGACTGGGTCCATTGGCATGCTTGCCTCGGCCTCGCTTGATTCAAACAACAAGGGGCTCTATGAGCCCATTCATGGCTCTGCGCCCGATATCGCGGGCCAAGACAAAGCAAACCCTTTGGCCACCATTTTGTCAGCAGCCATGATGCTGCGTTACAGCTTTGGTCTCGAGGCGTCTGCTCAGGCCATTGAGCAGGCTGTATCGAAGGTGCTGTCGCAGGGCTATGCCACAGCCGACATTCAGCGCCCTGGCGCTCAGATGGTTGGAACCAAGGCCATGGGCCAGGCTGTTGTCGCGGCCTTGGGCTAGATAAAAGAAAAGATTGATAGGCGCAAACCGATAAAGGGAGTCAAGCAATGCGCGTAGGACTGGTGGGATGGCGGGGTATGGTGGGTTCGGTTTTAATGACCCGAATGGTTGAAGAGTCTGACTTCGGTCAGTTTGAGGCTCGGTTTTTTTCGACCTCAAACGCAGGCGCAACGCTCCCGACCTCGCTTGTTGGTCTGCCAAAGGTTGAGCCGCGCCTTTACGATGCTCACGACCTTTCGGCGCTTAATGAATGCGATGTCGTACTCACCTGCCAGGGAAGTGACTACACCAAAGAGGTCTATGAACCTTTACGTCAGGCTGGCTGGTCGGGCTACTGGATTGATGCCGCCAAGACACTGCGTATGAGGGATGACGCCGTGGTTGTGCTTGACCCTGTGAACCAGCCCGTTATTGACCAGGCTTTGAACAAGGGCATTAAAAATTTCATTGGTGGTAATTGCACGGTGAGCTGCATGCTCATGGCTGTGGGCGCCCTATACAAGGCAGGTCTTGTGGAGTTCATGACAGCAACCACCTACCAGGCCGCCTCCGGTGGTGGTGCTCAGCACATGCGCGAACTTCTAAGCCAGATGGGGACGTTGAATGCGTCCGTGCACCAGCTGCTTGATGACCCGGCCAGCGCTATTTTAGAAATTGATCGCCAGGTCTTAGCAACCCAGCAGAGCCTCTCGGCCGAGCAGACCCAGCACTTTTTGGTTCCTCTTGCGGGCAGCCTCATTCCCTGGATTGATGCCGACCGCGGGGATGGTACGAGCCTTGAGGAATGGAAGGGGGGTGCCGAGACCAACAAAATTCTGGGTCGCGGCCCGGGTTTCAATCAGCCAGCTATTCCTATCGATTCTATTTGTGTTCGTATTGGAGCCATGCGCTGTCATAGCCAGTCGCTTATGTTCAAACTCAATAAGAATGTGCCACTAAAGGACATTGAGCAGATGATTGCCGAAGACAACCCCTGGGTTCGGCTTATTCCGAACACTAAAGAAGACAGTATGCAAGAGCTCACGCCGGTCAAGGTAACGGGCAGTCTCAATATTGCTGTGGGACGGCTTCGCAAACTCGCCATGGGCGAGCAGTACCTGGGTGCCTTTACTATTGGGGACCAGTTGTTGTGGGGAGCCGCCGAGCCCCTACGCCGTATGTTGCGCATTCTGATGCGTTAATGCCCTATCGACTTGCCCTCGGCCTGGCCTACGACGGAACGCATTTCCAGGGCTGGCAGACTCAGCCCTCGGGGGCGTCGGTTCAAGATCAGTTTGAGCGCGCTCTGGCATCGTTTGTTGGTGAGCCGGTTACCTGCGTCTGCGCGGGTCGCACCGACGCGGGCGTCCATGCCAAGGGCCAAGTGGTGCATATCGATGTCGAGGTTGAGCGGCCCGTCTGGAACTGGGTTCGCGGGGTTAACTCGTTTCTGCCCTCGGGTATACGGGTGCAGTGGGCAAGCCCCGTGGCTCCTGATTTTCATGCAAGGTTTTCAGCAAGGTCGCGGGCCTACCGTTACGCGCTTTATAACCATGCGGTGGACTCACCCTTGCAGAGTCGCTTTGCCACCTGGGTTTTCCAGCCACTTGACCACCTTGCCATGCATGCGGCCGCCCAGGCTTTGGTGGGCGAGCACGATTTCTCAAGCTTTCGGGCGGCTCAGTGTCAGGCGCAGTCGCCTGTTCGCAGGCTCTCGTCAGTGATTGTTTCGCGCGACAACCGCTTGGTTACCATCGATATACGTGCAAACGCCTTTCTGCACCACATGGTTCGCAACATTGTGGGCAGTCTTGTGGCGGTTGGCCAAGGGGTCCAGAAGGAAGATCATCTGGCCAACCTGCTTGCGGTTAAAGACCGTCGTTTGGCAGACCGTACATTTCCTGCCCAGGGGCTGTGCCTTGAGCATGTCGAGTACGATCAACTCTTCGTATGCGAACCCGAGTCAAAATCTGTGGATTAACCCGGCCCGACGAGGCCATTGAGGCCTGCCGCCTTGGTGCAGATGCCATTGGCCTTGTTTTCTAGGAAAAAAGCCCCCGGGCCGTCACCCTTGACCAGGCGCTTGCCATTCGACGTGCCCTGCCACCCTGGGTCTGTTCGGTTGGGCTTTTTGTGAATAGTCCTGCAGACGCTATTCGTGCCACTGCCCAGGCCGTTGGCCTAAGCCATATTCAGCTCCATGGGGACGAACCGCCCGAGCTTGCAGCCGGGCTTGGGCGCCCAGTTATTAAGGCCGTTCGCTTAGGCCCATCACTGTCTCGTGAATCCAAAGCGCTTGATGACCTGGCCGCGGAGCTTAAAGCCTGGCAGCCGGTTGCCCAGGCGATCCTATTCGATGCCGACTCAGCCGGATTCGGAGGCAGTGGCAGTCGATTCGACTGGGGACTCTTGCCAAGGCTCACCGCTGGATTGGAAGATCGCTGGGTTTTAAGCGGGGGGCTCGATCCTGGCAATGTTGAGCAGGCCATCTGCACCACGCATGCCCCTTGCGTTGACGTCTCCTCAGGCGTCGAGCAGCAAGACCAGGGCATTGTTCACAAGGGACGCAAAGATTTGCGTAAGATGAGGGAGTTTCTGCAGGCTGTAGCCCAAGCAGATGCGCGACAAATTCCGGAGTTATGAATCATGAAGCCAAACGATTTGCCTTATAACTACCCCGATGCCTCTGGCCATTTTGGGCCTTATGGGGGGTCTTTTGTGTCAGAAACATTGGTTTTTGCACTGGAAGACCTTAAGGCAGCCTATGCCAAGCTGAAGGATGACCCCGGTTTTAACGAGGAGCTGACCCGAGAACTCAAGCACTTCGTCGGCAGGCCAAGCCCTATTTATCATGCCCGTCGCTGGTCGAGCGAGCTGGGTGGCGCTCAAATTTACTTTAAGCGTGAAGACCTCAACCATACGGGCGCTCACAAAGTAAACAACACCATCGGGCAGGCCTTGCTTGCCCGTGCAATGGGTAAGCCAAGGGTTATTGCGGAGACAGGAGCAGGGCAGCACGGCGTTGCAACGGCCACTGTCGCAGCCCGGTTTGGTATGAAGTGCGTTGTTTACATGGGGTCAACCGACGTGGCCCGGCAGGCGGCAAATGTCTATCGTATGAAGCTGCTGGGCGCAGAAGTTGTGCCTGTTGAAAGTGGCTCCAAGACACTTAAAGACGCGCTGAACGAGGCCATGCGCGACTGGGTGACGAATGTTGAGGACACCTTCTACATTATTGGTACGGTGGCAGGCCCTCATCCCTATCCCGCCATGGTGCGCGACTTCAATTCGGTGGTGGGCAAAGAGTGCCTCTGGCAGATGCCCGAACTCATCGGGCAGCAGCCCGATATTATTGTCGCCTGTGTCGGTGGGGGTAGCAACGCCATGGGCATTTTCTACGACTACATCGACAAGCCCGGGGTACGCCTTATTGGAGTTGAGGCAGGCGGCGAGGGTGTGCAGTCTGGCCATCATGCGGCCTCGCTTACGGCAGGAACCCCCGGCGTCTTGCATGGCAATCGAACCTATTTGCTGCAAGATGCCAATGGTCAAATTACGGAAACCCATTCGGTCTCAGCAGGGCTTGACTACCCTGGGGTTGGACCTGAACATGCCTGGCTGAAAGACTCTGGTCGCGCCGAATACGTTCCCGTAAACGACGACGAGGCACTTGAGGCCTTCCATCATTGCTGTCGTATCGAGGGCATTATTCCTGCGCTTGAGACAAGCCACGCCCTTGCCTATGCAGCCAAGCTTGCGCCCACCCTGCCGAAGGATAAGTCCATTCTGGTGAACCTTTCGGGTCGAGGCGATAAGGACATGCATACCGTTGCCCAGGCCTCTGGCCTTCAGATGTAGGCAAGCCGCCGAGTGCATCTGGGTATTGCTGGTTAAAAGGGGAAGGCTTTGGCATCAACGCGGCTCTTAGAGTGCTTCAAGGCTTTGCAGTCCCAGGGTCGCAAGGCACTTATTCCTTACGTTACGGCAGGAGACCCCTCCCCCGACGCAACGGTGAACCTTATGCACACGCTTGTGGCCTCGGGCGCCGATGTTATTGAGCTCGGCGTTCCGTTTTCCGACCCCATGGCCGATGGCCCAGTCATTCAGCGTTCGAGCGAGCGTGCCTTGGCCCGTGGCGTAAGCCTTTTAAACTGCCTTGACTGGGTGAAGACCTTCCGTGAGACCGATAACGAAACGCCCGTTGTGCTTATGGGCTATGCCAACCCCATTGAGCGCATGGGGGTAGCCGCCTTTGTCTCCAAGGCATCTCAGGTTGGAGTGGATGGTGTGCTGGTGGTGGACTACCCACCCGAAGAAAGCGAGGCCTTTGCCGCGGCCTTGCGTGAGCACGATCTTGATCCTATTTTTCTTCTTGCGCCCACCTCGAGTCTTGAGCGTATCCAGAAGGTGGCCAAGCTTGCCGCGGGCTACCTTTACTATGTCTCGCTCAAAGGGGTCACTGGGGCAGGCCATTTGGATGTCGAACAGGTCGCCCAAAAGCTGCAGTCCATTCGCAGCTTTACCAATCTGCCACTTGGTGTTGGCTTCGGTATTTCGGGGCCGGAGTCTGCAGTCTCGGTTGGCCGACTTGCCGACGCCGTGGTCATTGGCAGCGCCTTAATTCGAACCATGGAGGAGGCTGCCCAGCGCGGCCACGACACCCTGAAGGCTGCGCGAGGTTTTCTTCATCCGATTCGGCAGGCGCTTGATGCGACTGCCTAGCTGGTCTGGGTAGCAACAGGTTTAGGAAGGTTGTGCAATGAGCTGGATAGAAAAACTGCTGCCCCCGCGTATTCAAGCACCAACCGAAGTTCGCAGGCGTGCTGTGCCCGAGGGGCTCTGGCTTAAGTGCCCCGCCTGCGATTCCGTTCTCTACAAGGCGGACCTTGAAAAGAACCTTCAGGTCTGCCCGGCATGCAACCACCACCTTCGAATTCGAGCACGCCAAAGGCTTGACGCCTTGCTTGATCCCGAGCCAAGGCAGGAACTCGCTCAGGACATCTCCCCGGTCGACACCCTGAAGTTCAAAGACAGCAGGCCCTACACCGAGCGGCTGGCCGAAGCCCAAGCCGCCACAGGCGAGAAA
>JAURFZ010000027.1 GCA_030834045.1 Burkholderiales bacterium | reverse complement strand
AATGTCAAGGCCAAAGAGGGCCTGGGGCGCGATGTGCGGGGGAATGATTCCATCCAAGGTCTTCACAATGGTGCTGATGACCCAGTAGGTGATGCCCAGGGGAACCCAAATGAGAAGGCCGGTAATAAAAAATCGTTTAAGCATGACAGCTACCTCTGGACGGGGTCCTGGGGTCTTAGACGCCTACGAATGAAAAAAGTCAAACAAGGCTCGCGAGAGGGCTAAGAGGCTGCTGAGGCTGCTGAGCCAGCAGGGGCAGCCTTGGCTGCATCGCCAACAGGCGACGAAGAGCCCGACCCAACGGGACTGCTGGGTGCGGGGGCGTCGGCTGCTTTGGAGCCACCTGCTGAATCCTGGGCGCCCGCTGCGCTATTGGACTGGGGCTCTTTAGGTTGCTGCGTGCCGGCAGCCGCATCGGCGTTTGCTGCGGGCTCGGCGCCCTTTACCGCGGGATCATCTGCCTTCTTTTTTGCACCGTTGTCACGAAAATCGGTGGCGTACCAGCCTGAGCCTTTCAGCACAAAGCTCGGTGCTGTCAGTTGCTTGGCAAAGCTTGCCTCATGGCAACTGGGGCATTCCGATACCGGCGCATCCGAAAGTCTTTGAAGAATATCCTGCCGAAAGCCACAGGCTGAGCAGGCATAGGCATAGATGGGCATGAATTCAAAACTCCTGATCGAAGAACTTTTTAACTGGCCTGGCTTCAAGACCGGCAAGGGCCAAACGCAATGCGTTTAAAGAATGACTAAACCCGTTATTCTATCGACAGAGTGACCTAATAGTAGAAGTCTGCCCCTTGCCCGAAAAAAAACCCGGGAGGAAGACTAGCTCCACCCGGGTTTCTTCAAAAGTTAAAGGCGCCGACGACTTAAAAAGGAATGTCGTCGTCAAGATCGTCAAAGCCGGTTTTCGCCCCACCACTGGGTTTGCGCGAGCCTTCGTTGCCTGCTGAGGAAGGGCTCGAGGCCATGGCCAAGGACGCGCCATCCTCCTCTGGAGGCATACCTGCCGGGGCACCATCGCGACCGCCGAGAAGCTGCATCTGATCGGCCACAATTTCGGTTGTGTAACGATCTTGCCCGCCCTGGTCTTGCCACTTTCGTGTTCGAAGCCGGCCCTCAACGTAAACGGGGCGACCCTTTTTTAGGTACTCGTTCACCACTTCGGCAAGCCTTCCAAAAAAGACCACCCGATGCCACTCGGTGTCCTCTTTCATTTCGCCAGACTTGTCTTTGTAGCGCGATGTGGTGGCAATTGAAATATTGGCAATCGCCGCGCCGTCGGCCGAGTAACGGACCTCCGGGTCACGGCCGAGATTGCCAAGAAGAATGACTTTGTTTACCGACGCCATAAAAAACCTCCTTTAATCAATAGGCGAAAGGGGCTGTCACGCTAACGAACAGATCTAAGGGCCACTACTCGCCAATGGAGGGGAGGATCGGGTCGGCGACCGACGACCGAGCTCCTTAAGCCCGAGGGTCATCATGCCCCAAAAAGCCAGTAAAAGCCCGCAGGCCGCAAAAATGCCTGCCCTGCCGTGGGCGGCAAGCATAAGCCCGCCAAGCAGCCCGCCTGCAAAAAGCCCCAGAGACTGACTCGTGTTGTAGATGCCAAGGGCAAGCCCACGCTGGCCTACCGGCGCAACCCGAGAAACCCAAGAGGGTAAGAGTGCCTCAAGCAGATTAAAGCCAACAAAGAAAAGGCCAACAAAGACCAGCCATGGGCCAAGGCCCTGCCCATCGGCCACAAGGAAACCCAGCATCGTCATCCCTAAAAGACCAACAGCGCCTAAAAAAACCGGACGAAAACGTCCCTTCTTCTCGGCCCAGAAAATGGGAGGCAGAATTCCGAGAAAGGCCACCAGAAGAAGGGGTAGATAGGCCTTCCAGTGATCTTGCAAAGGAAGCCCAAGCTCGGCAAAGCCCATGGGAATGGCCACAAACATAGCTGTCTGCACGGCCATCAGACTAAAAATACCCAGGTTAAGCCGCCAGAGCTGCGAGTGACTTAGTAACGGCCAGGCCTTTACCGTCTCAAGCTCCACAGCCTTGGTCAAAGGGGCCTCAGGTTCCGACGTTGTGGATCTGTCCTGTGGGGGATGGGTACGCATGCGCCCAATACCAAGGGCTGCAACCATGGCCAGGCCGCCAGTCAGTAGAAACAGACCCTCAAGGCCATAGGCCCCGTAGAGCGGTGGGGCAATCACCAGCGAGACAACGAACGACAGGCCAATGGAGATACCCACCATGGCCATGGCACGGGCGCGAACCTCCTCGCGGGTAAGGTCGGCCAGGAAGGCGCTAACCGCGGCCGAGACTGCACCGGCGCCCTGCAGGGCCCGACCCAGAATAAGAACGGTGAGCGAGTCGGCCGAGGCTGCAAGAAAACTGCCGGCAGCAAAGACCAAAAGCCCAAAAATAATGACGGGTTTACGGCCAAGACGGTCGGAGGCCATGCCGAACGGAATCTGGAAAAACGCCTGGGTGAGCCCGTAGATGCCCATCGCCAGACCAATGGCTGCGGGGTTCTGTCCACCGGGCATATCAGCCACACCCAAGGCAAGAACCGGAAGCACCAAGAACAGACCGAGCATGCGCAGGCCATAAACCGCCGACAAGGCAAGGCTGGCTCGCCGTTCGAATGGGCTGAAGACAACTTTATCGGACATCGCTCGCTATAGTAGAGGATTTGCCTCATTTAGAAGACCACTCCAACGCCATGCTCGATCCTCAGGCCCAAGGCTTTATTAGCATTACCGGGGCCCGCACCCACAACCTTAAAAACATTAACCTGCGAATTCCCAAAGGGCGGCTTGTCGTAATCACGGGCCTATCGGGCTCGGGAAAGTCTTCGCTGGCATTTGACACTCTTTATGCCGAGGGTCAGCGCCGTTACGTGGAATCGCTCTCGGCCTATGCACGCCAGTTTCTCTCGCGCATGGAAAAGCCCGATGTGGACCAGATGGATGGGCTCTCGCCCGCCATTGCCATTGAACAGAAATCAACAAGTCATAACCCACGGTCCACGGTCGGCACCATTACGGAGATTGCCGATTACCTAAGGCTCTTGTTTGCACGTGCGGGAACGCCGCACTGCCCCAGCCACCCACAGAACCGTCTAAGCAGTCAGACCATCTCGGAAATGGTGGATGAACTGCTAAGCCTCAGCGAGGGCAGCCGGCTTACCCTTCTTGCCCCCGTGCTTGATCGTCGAAAAGGCGAGCATCGTCAACTGATCGACGGTCTGCGCGCCCAGGGCTTTGTGCGTGCGCGACTTAAAACAGAATCTGCACAGTATTGCGACATTGAACTCGATCAGATCCCCGCGCTCGACCCGCAGAAACACCACAGCCTTGAGCTTGTGATTGATCGTCTGCGCATTCGACCCGAGGTTCAGCAGCGACTCGCCGAGTCGCTGGAGATGGCCTTAAGGCTAGGTCAAGACCGGGCCATCGCCCTTATCCAGGCCGAGAGCGACACGGCTGCGACGCCCTCAAAAGCCACCAAGAAGACCTCCGACCTTTGGTCGGGCGAGCGGGTTCTGTCCATGCGTTTTGCATGTCCCGACTGCGGGTTTGCTATTAAAGAGCTTGAGCCCAACCTCTTCTCATTCAACTCGCCCAATGGGGCATGCCCAGCCTGTGACGGTCTGGGTGTGGAAACCTTGTTTGATCTGGAAGCCATTATTCCCATGCCCGAGCTCTCGCTTGCCGCAGGCGCTATTCAGGGCTGGGATCCTCGGAATAAGTTTGCCTGGGCAACCGTGGAGGCTCTGGCCGAGGCACTTGGGTTTGATCCGCAGGAGCCCTTTGCCAGCCTGCCCACTGACATTCAAACCATCCTTTTGTACGGCTCTGGAGCCAAGTCCTTAAAGCTAAGGCTTCCCAATGGTCAGGGCGAACTGGTCGCTGAGACGCGTCCCTTCGAAGGCATTGTTCCCAACCTTGAGCGGCGCTGGCGACAGACCGACTCCCATGCAGTACGAGACGAGCTTGGCCGTCTGCGTAGGCAGCGCATCTGCAGTCAATGCCAGGGCAGCCGACTAAAGCCAGAGGCGCGCGCTGTTCGACTGGGCGAGGCCCATGACTCCATTGGACTGGTGGAACTGGTTGAGCTAAGTCTGACCGATCTCTTGGAGAGGCTGCGCGGCCTTGCGCTTGAGGGCTTCCGCAAGACGGTTGCACAGGGCCTCATGGCAGAGGTTCACTCGCGCCTGCGATTTCTTATTGATGTGGGTCTGGGCTACCTTTCGCTGGGGCGCTCCGCCATGACCTTGTCGGGCGGCGAGGCCCAACGCATTCGGCTTGCCAGCCAAATTGGTGCGGGCCTCAGCGGTGTGCTTTATGTGCTTGATGAGCCCTCGATTGGTCTTCACCCACGCGACAGCCAGCGACTCATGGACAGCCTCTACCGTCTTCGCGACCTGGGTAACTCCCTGATTGTGGTCGAACATGACGAACAGGCCATTCGTCAGGCCGACTACCTTGTGGACCTCGGCCCCGGTGCCGGCATTCACGGCGGGGAGGTGGTTGCTGCGGGCAGCCCTGAGGAGGTCATGCAAGAACCCCGTTCACTGACCGGCGATTACCTCGCGGGACGACTGAGCATTGCGCTTCCTGCCAAACGACGCGAGCCGAGCGAGCGGTGGCTTGAGGTTTTTGGGGCGCGCGGCAACAACCTGAAGTCGGTCCACCTCCGGGTGCCCCTGGGCCTTATGGTGGGTATAACCGGAGTCTCCGGCAGTGGAAAGTCCACGCTGATTAATGACACGCTTGTTGCTGCAGTGGCCCAACGGCTTAATGGCCGCCAGGTGGAGCCCGAGCCCTTCGATCGGCTTGAAGGCCTCGAGCATATCGACCGGCTCATTAATGTTGACCAGAGCCCGATTGGACGAACACCCCGTAGCAACCCCGCCACCTACACGGGCTTGTTGACCCCAATTCGAGAGCTTTTCGCCGAGACCATCATGGCGCGCGAGCGGGGTTATGACACGGGGCGTTTTTCGTTCAACACCAAGGGAGGCCGATGCGAGGCCTGCCAGGGCGATGGGCTGATTAAGGTGGAGATGCATTTTCTGCCCGACCTCTACGTGCCTTGTGATATCTGCAAGGGGCTGCGTTATAACCGCGAAACGCTTGATGTCCGCTATCGCGGCAAGACCATTGCTGAGGTTCTCGATCTCACCATTGAAGAGGCCTGCAGCTTTTTTTCGGCGATTCCTAACGTGGCCCGCAGGCTTGATACCTTAAACGAGGTGGGGCTTGGTTATGTCAGGCTGGGCCAGAGTGCCACGACGCTGTCGGGCGGAGAGGCCCAGCGCGTGAAGCTTGCCTGCGAGTTATCCAAGCGCGGTACTGGCAAAACACTTTATGTTCTTGATGAACCGACAACAGGGCTGCATTTTCATGACACCTCTGTCTTGTTGGATCTTCTTCGTAGGCTCACCGATACAGGTAACACCGTGCTGGTTATTGAGCACAACCTCGATGTCATTAAAGTCTGCGACTGGCTTATTGATATAGGGCCCGAGGGCGGGCAGGCCGGCGGCCAAATTATTGCCCAAGGCAGCCCCGAAACCCTTGCCCAGACCGCTGGCCAGTCGGGCAGTTACACCGCAAGGTTTCTGCAACCCATGCTTTCAGCAGCCAAGACTAGCGAAAGCCTTGGTCAATGAACGCCCTGCCGACCACCTGCCACTGCGGTTGTCCAGGCGCAGCCGAAGGCTTGGTAGAACGCACGGGGCGGGCAACCACAAGCTCACCCATACTCAGGTAGACGCCTGTCAAGGCGGAAATAAAGACCTGATGGGTTACCCAGACTTCAAATCCCTTGGCTGTTACACCTGAGGCTCGGGGGTCGGCCAGGGCCTGAAGAATGAGGTCGCGCTGGGTGGGCCAATGGCCATGGCCCTGGAAGAAGGAATTGAGCGCGGGCCAAGGCTGAGTCTGAGGCTGCCCACCAAAGGCTTCGGTAGCCGTGTCAAGGCATCGGCACCACTGGCTTGAGCGAACCGCCGAGGGCATCCGCCCTCGATCGCGAAACCACTGGCCAAAGGCTCGGGCCTGGGCACGACCCTCGGGCGAGAGATTTCGCTGCGTGCTGCAGTCGTCGAGTCGAAAGTTCTCGGGGTCACCAATGCCAGAAAAGGTGGCCGAATGGCGAATGAGCAACACCGTACCCGGAACATCCAAGGCAGCCTGAAGGGCCTTGGCATCGAGCCGTTGCTCGGCATAGGTGGGGGTTAAACCCATAGAAAAGAAGACAAGGCAGACTACGAAGAGCCTGGCGAGTACGCTTTGCATATTCCTTAACCCCCTGTTGCGCTTGAAAGGTCTATTCCATGTCATCCATAGCCACCGTCGAAGCCACCCTTAACCGCGTCAATGGCCTTTCGACCATGTTAACCAACGGACGCCACCGCTGGGTGGCCGATGTCCCTAAGACGCTTGGGTCGCTTGACACCGCACCCGACCCCCACGACCTGCTTGACTCCGCGCTTGCGGCCTGCACCGTGCTGA
Organism: Burkholderiales bacterium; assembly: GCA_030834045.1. Lineage (GTDB taxonomy): Bacteria > Pseudomonadota > Gammaproteobacteria > Burkholderiales > Burkholderiaceae_A > Hahnella. The sequence continues at coordinate 6,847 of JAURFZ010000027.1, read as the reverse complement.
CACTCGAGCTTTATCTAAAGCGCAAGCCCGACTGGCAGGTTGCGCGCATTCAATGCCGGGTGGAGCGTGTTTCAGAAGCCCGAGGGGACGACGGCAGGGTGGACTACCAGCTCAAACGCATTGTTAAGGTCGAGGGTGCCTTGACCCCCGACCAAGAGGGCAGGCTTATTGAGATTGCCAACAAATGCCCCATTCACCGCCTGCTTGAAGGTCGCACGCACATTGAAACGGCCCTCGAGCCCGCCTAAGGTTTAACGCCTAAAGCCTTAGATCGCTGCCTGCCTAAGGCCTTAGGCTTTTCCTGCTTTTAACGGGGCAGAACCGAGGCACCCATTAAAAACTCATCAATCGCACGGGCGGCCTGACGGCCTTCGCGAATGGCCCAGACCACCAGGGACTGGCCTCGTCGCATGTCGCCTGCGGCAAAGACCTTGGGACGATTCGTTGCATAGGCCGCCTCGCCCTCGGTATCGGACTTCGCATTGCCCCGTGCGTCCTTATCAACACCAAAGGCCTCAAGCACAGAGCCCACCGGGGAGACAAACCCCATAGCAAGCAGCACGAGGTCGGCGGGAAAGATCTGTTCGCTTCCAGCAACCTCTTGCATCTTGCCGTCTTTCCATCCAACCTTTACAGCCTTGAGCCCAGTAAGACGCCCCTTCTCGCCAAGAAACTCTTTGGTTGCAATTGCGAACTCGCGATCACAGCCTTCTTCGTGGCTTGAAGAGGTACGAAGCTTCTGAGGCCAGTAAGGCCAGACCAGAGGCTTATTTTCCTCTTCAGGCGGCATGGGCATAAGCTCAAACTGAGTCACCGACTTGGCGCCATGACGATTGCTCGTTCCCACGCAGTCCGAGCCCGTGTCGCCGCCTCCAATAACCACCACATGCTTGCCATCGGCGCGAATCTGACCAACCACTTTGTCGCCGGCATTGACCTTGTTCTGGTTCGGCAGGAACTCCATGGCAAAGTGCACGCCATCAAGCTCACGGCCTGGCACCGGAAGATCCCGAGGCTGCTCGGCCCCCCCGGTTAACAAGACCGCATCAAAGGCCTCAAGCAGCTGGGCAGGGCTTAGGGTGTTCTTAGCCCAGTTTGTCACCTTGGTGTCTTTGGCAAGCTCGGCAACAAGCACGCCCGTTTCAAAGACCACTCCCTCGGCCTGCATCTGCTCGACCCGTCGATCAATATGGGTCTTTTCCATCTTGAAGTCGGGAATGCCATAGCGCAGCAAACCGCCGATGCGGTCATTCTTCTCGAAAACAGTGACGCTGTGACCCACACGGGCAAGCTGCTGGGCCGCCGCAAGGCCTGCGGGGCCCGAGCCAACAACAGCCACCTTCTTGCCTGTCTTCTGGCTTGGCGGCTGCGGCACCACCCATCCCTCTTTCCAGCCGCGATCAATAATGGCGTGCTCGATGGACTTGATTCCCACGGCATCGTTGTTTAGGTTAAGCGTGCAGGCGGCCTCGCAGGGCGCTGGACAGATGCGCCCAGTGAACTCGGGGAAGTTATTGGTGGAATGAAGGGTGTCAAGCGCCTGCTTCCATTGGTGCTGAAAGACCAGGTCGTTGAAATCGGGAATGATGTTGTTCACCGGGCAGCCGTTGTTGCAAAAGGGAATGCCGCAGTCCATGCAACGGGCCGCCTGCTTGGCGGCGTCCTCTTCGGCAAGCCCAATGACAAACTCTTTGTAGTGCCTCACGCGTTTATCGGCAGGCTCGTAGCCCTCTTCGATACGCTGCAGTTCTAAAAACCCTGTTGCCTTACCCATGGCCTGGTTCCTTTCGTATACGGTTTTTGCAACTAGACAAGATCGGCAGACTTGGAGGCCTGGCTGGAAGCCTCTGAAGCCGCCATGGTTCTGGCATGAATTTCACCAAGCGCCCTGCGGTATTCGCTGGGAAAGACCTTCACAAAACGTGCCCGTGCCGTGGGCCATTGGTCAAGAAGGTCCCGAGCCCGACTGCTTCCCGTCCAACGATGGTGGTCCTCAATAAGCTTTTTAAGCTGTTGCTCATCGGTCTGGCCACGATGCCAGACGGCACGATCGATGGTCTTTTCCTGACCTGCCGTTGCAAGCACCGGTTCGAACTGCACCATGGCCATATTGCAGCGGCTCGCAAACTGGCCATCTTCGTCATAGACATAGGCCACGCCACCCGACATACCGGCCGCAAAGTTTCGACCCGTAAGGCCCAGGACCACCACGGTCCCACCGGTCATGTATTCGCAGCCATGGTCGCCAGTGCCCTCGACCACTGCCGAGGCACCCGAGAGCCGCACAGCAAATCGCTCGCCTGCAACCCCTCTGAAAAAGGCTTCGCCCGAAGTGGCGCCATAGAGCACGGTGTTGCCCACCACAATGTTTTCATGGGCCTGGCCCCGAAAGTCGATGGAGGGCCGCACCACGACTCGGCCGCCCGACAAGCCCTTGCCGGTGTAGTCGTTGGCGTCCCCAATTAGGTAAAGGGTTATGCCCTTCGCAAGGAAGGCACCAAAGGACTGGCCACCGGTTCCCTCAAGTTGAATGCGCAAGGTGTCGTCAGGCAGGCCCTCGGGGTAACGCTTGACAAGTTCGCCGGAGAGCATAGCCCCGACGGTGCGGTTCACGTTCTGGACCGTCTCCATAAACTGAAGCTTTTCACCGCGCTCAAGGGTGGCCTGCGACTTGGCAATGAGCTTATTGTCGAGCGCCTTAACAAGGCCATGGTCTTGGGTCTGGGAGTGACGCATCTCCTGCACGTCCGCAACCGCCGGTTGATAGAAGAGCCTTGAGAAATCAAGGCCACGGGCCTTCCAATGGTCAAGGCCCTTGCGGGTATCGAGAAGGTCGGTGCGCCCAATCAGGTCGTCGAACCTGGCAATACCAAGCTGGGCCATGATGGTTCGCACCTCTTCTGCCACAAAGAAAAAGAAGTTCACCACATGCTCAGGCCGGCCTTGAAACTTTTTACGCAAGACAGGATCTTGGGTGGCCACCCCCACGGGGCAGGTGTTCAGATGGCATTTGCGCATCATGATGCAGCCTGCCGTAACCAAGGGTGCCGTTGCAAAGCCCATCTCGTCGGCACCCAGCAAGGCAGCAATCACCACATCACGACCGGTCTTCATCTGGCCGTCGGCCTGAACACGAATACGGCTGCGAAGTCCGTTGAGCACCAGGGTCTGCTGGGTCTCGGCAAGGCCAATCTCCCAGGGCGAACCCGCATGCTTAATGGAAGACAGGGGAGAGGCGCCCGTACCACCGTCATGACCTGCAATGACAACATGGTCAGCCTTGGCCTTGGCCACGCCCGCAGCCACGGTGCCCACACCAATTTCCGAGACAAGCTTGACCGAGATATCGGCATGCGTGGCCACATTCTTCAGGTCGTGAATAAGCTGGGCAAGGTCCTCAATGGAATAAATGTCGTGGTGCGGCGGGGGCGAGATAAGACCCACACCTGGCACCGAGTGACGTAGCTCACCGATGTAGTCGGAGACCTTACCGCCGGGAAGTTGTCCGCCCTCGCCAGGCTTAGCGCCCTGGGCCATTTTAATTTGCACCTGGTCGGCAGATACAAGGTATTCGGTGGTGACGCCAAAGCGACCCGATGCCACCTGTTTAATTTTGGAACGAAGACTGTCGCCGGGCAGCAAGGGGTAGTCCGACTCCACCTGAGCCGCGCCAATTACGGAGGCCAGGGTCTGACCTTCTCCCAGGGTCTTGCCCTGCATCTCGTCGCGGTAGCGGCGCTTGTCTTCACCCCCCTCGCCCGTATTGGACTTTCCACCGATGCGATTCATGGCCACCGCAAGCGTAGTGTGGGCCTCGGTGGATATGGAACCCAGCGACATCGCACCGGTTGCAAAACGCTTAACAATCTCAGAGGCGGGTTCCACCTCGTCAATGGCAATGGCCTGCGAGGGATCGACCTTGAATTCAAAAAGCCCTCGCAACGTCATGTGACGTCGCGTCTGATCGTTAATGATCTGGGCGTACTCTTTGTAGGATGAGTATTGGTTGGCCCGGCTTGCATGCTGCAGTTTGGCAATGGCGTCGGGCGTCCACATATGCTCCTCCCCACGCACCCGCCAGGCGTATTCGCCGCCTGGATCAAGCCGGTCGGCAAGCACGGGGTCACTTCCAAAGGCCTGGGCATGGGTGCGCAAGGCCTCCTCGGCCATTTCAAAGACACCAATGCCCTCAACCATGCTGGGCGTACCGGTAAAGTACTTTTCGATGGTGGCCGAGTTAATGCCAATGGCCTCGAAAATTTGCGCGCCACAGTAGGACATGTAGGTCGAGATGCCCATCTTCGACATAATCTTCGAGAGCCCCTTGCCAATGGCTTTCACATAATTGGCGATGGCTTTTTCGGCACTCAGTTCACCCTGAAGGTCTTTGTGAAAGTCTGCAATGGTCTCCATCGCCAGGTAGGGATGCACGGCCTCGGCGCCGTAACCTGCAAGCACTGCGAAATGGTGAATCTCACGGGCCGAGCCCGTCTCCACCACCAGGCCCGCCTGGGTTCTTAAGCCCTGACGCACCAGATGTTGGTGCACGGCCGACAGCGCCAGTAAGGCGGGAATGGCAACCTTATCTGCAGCGACGGCACGGTCACTTAGGATAAGAATATTGGCGCCAGCCTGAATGCCCTCCACGGCTTCCGCGCAGAGCGTTGCAAGCTTGGCCTCAATGCCCTCTTTGCCCCAGAGCACGGGGTAAACAATGTCAATAACCTGAGCGCGAAACTTTCCACGTGTGTGGGTCTCGATGGCTTTGAGCCTGTGCATATCGGCAAAGTCAAGAATGGGTTGGCTGACCTCAAGGCGTAGCGGCGGGTTCACCTGGTTGATATCAAGCAGGTTGGGGCGCGGGCCAACAAAAGAGACCAGGGACATCACAATGGCTTCACGAATGGGGTCAATGGGCGGGTTAGTAACCTGCGCAAAGAGCTGCTTGAAGTAATGGTAGAGCGGCTTACTTCGGTTCGATAAAACGGCAAGCGGCGAGTCATTACCCATGGAGCCCACGGCCTCCTCACCAGCCTGGGCCATAGGCGCCAACAGAAACTTAATGTCCTCCTGGGTAAAGCCAAAGGCCTGCTGGCGATCGAGCAGAGCAGTGTCACTGGCCGACGCATTGTTAACAGCCGCATCATCAAGGCTTGCAAGCTCAATGCGTACGTCTTCGATCCACTGTTTGTAAGGTCTGCCCTTCGATAACGAGGACTTCAGCTCCTCGTCGTGAATCATGCGGCCCTGTTCAAGATCGATTAGGAACATCTTGCCGGGCTGAAGCCGCCATTTACGAATGATGCGACTCTCTGGTACAGGCAGAACCCCGGACTCCGAGGCCATGATGACTAGGTCGTCATCGGTCACGCAGTAACGCGAAGGGCGCAGGCCATTGCGATCAAGCGTGGCACCAATTTGTCTGCCGTCGGTAAACACCAAAGACGCTGGCCCATCCCATGGCTCCATCATGGCGGCATGGTATTCGTAGAAGGCGCGTCGACCCGGGTCCATGCTAGCGTGCTGCTCCCAGGGCTCGGGAATCATCATCATGACTGCATGCGCTAAGGGGTAGCCCGCCGCCACCAAGAGCTCAAGGCAGTTATCGAATGTGGCCGTATCGGACTGCCCCGGAAAACTAATGGGATAGAGTTTTTTAAGGTGCTGGCCTAGAACCGGCGATGACATCACGCCCTCGCGAGCGCGCATCCAGTTGTAGTTACCTTTGACTGTATTGATCTCGCCGTTATGGGCGACCATTCGATAAGGGTGCGCCAGGGGCCACTCGGGAAAGGTATTGGTTGAAAACCGTTGATGCACGAGTGCGAGTGCAGAGACACAGTCGTTGTGTGAAAGGTCGTTGTAATACTGGCCAACCTGATCAGCAAGCAGCAGGCCCTTATAAACAATGGTCCGGCTCGACATGGAGACCACGTAGTACTCTTTGCTGTGTTGAAGCTGCAAAGATTGAATGGCACTTGAGGCGGTCTTACGAATGACGAAGAGCTTTCGCTCAAGCGCATCCTGCACCACCACATCCCCACCTCGCCCAATGAAGATCTGGCGCATAACGGGCTCTTTCTCGCGCACCCGGGGGGACATGGGCATCTCGGCATTGGTGGGCACATCCCGCCAGCCAAGCAGCACCTGGCCCTCGGCACGAACCGCATGCTCCAGGGCTCGCTCGCAGGCAAGCCGTGAGGCATGTTCCTTAGGAAGAAAGACCATACCCACGCCGTATTCACCGGGCGGGGGCAGTTGAACACCCTGCTTGGCCATTTCGGCCGCAAAATACTCGTGCGGAATCTGAAGCAGAATTCCCGCACCATCGCCCATAAGTGCGTCGGCTCCAACAGCACCGCGATGATCCAGGTTGCGCAAAATCTGTAAACCCTGCTGAACAATGCTGTGGCTTTTCTGCCCCTTGATATGCGCAACAAAGCCCACACCGCAGGCATCGTGCTCCATGGAAGCCTGATACATACCCTGCAGACTGGCCTGCAGTTGCGCCTCACGACTCGCCGAAGCATTGCTGGCTGCGTTGGCCCCAGGAGTCTCGGTGGGTTGGGCTGCTCTGCCGGTAAACGAGATGGTCTGCATAGATCAGGCTCCTACCCTTTTGGGCTTTGAAACAATGGTGGCCGTGAGACGGAAAAGGACTCGATTATGACGAAGTTTTGACGAGCTGCACGGTAGAAAAACCCATAAAGGGGTGTACCAACCGCCTAAAAAATAGGGTCAGAACATATTAATTGCCGCATCCTCTACAGAAACAGTTTAATTGGGGACAGATACTTCTTTGGGTGGACGCCCCCTTGGCCTGCAGATCCAGAGTCTACGCTCGGCA
>JAURFZ010000026.1 GCA_030834045.1 Burkholderiales bacterium | reverse complement strand
CTGCTCATCGAGGGCCCGAAACCGAACGGCAACGACGTATTTATTTGCACTGACCTCACAGACAAGCTCGGGGTCTGGTGGAATACGGACCCGAATCAGCCGGGCAAGCCTGCCCTCTGGATTAAGTTCAAAGACACCCTGGTTGGCCTGGTAGCTTGCAGGTTCCGCACCGTCGCGAAGAATACGCAGACAGAGTGCTGTGGCATCCATGAGCGGCGCCAAAGGGGAAACCCATGCATCAAGCGATGCCTTACGAACCTGAACCGGACGATGCAGCCAGACAAAATAACTGGGCAGATCAAAAGGGCAGCTTCCGGCAGGAATGCCGACGCGTCCTTTGAGGCCCTGAAGAAATTCAAACTCCGCAAGGTGCGGACCAAGCCTTACGGGTACTTCGGCAAGGCTGGTATGCGAGGAGCCAATTTCACCAAGTACCTCGTGCAGCCGATCGTTGGAGACGCCTGGTTGATCGATGAACCGGTTTAGCTGCGCGCGTTGCCGGTCAAGCTCTTGTAGCAGTTCGTTCTTAATATCTCCGCGGCTTGAGAGCAACTCGTAGAGCTCAAACAAAGCATGCAGGCACGCCTCGTGCTCAAACTGCGAGCTCTTCTCGGAAAAATACCGTATGCGACGGGCCATGCAGTCCACACGCATCAAAATACGAATGCGTTCATTGCAGGGAAACTCAAAGACGCGACCGTTGCCGCTGACAGTATCTTCAAGACAGCCTAACGTGTCCTTGGCAGGCAAAGGACGGGTGTCTGTAAGTAAACCAGGCGAATCGGACATGTCCTTATTATGGCCGATCAGTCAGTGGTTTGCTCTGCGGGGAGACTTCCATAGGCAGTTTGTTCAAGCATTGAAGCAGCTCTGCATGAAGGCTCTGCACCTGCGCAAGAAGGCTTGCCTCGTCCGAATTGTTGTTGATCACATGGTCGGCAAGCTCAAGCCTTTCATGGCGGTTGGCCTGCGCTGCAAGCATGCCCTCAAGGGTTTCGTTGGGCATGGGCGTTCGCTTCAACACCCTGGACCTCTGTCTGGTCTGGTCGATGTCCACGACCACAACCTTCCAGACCCAGTCGGGCCGCGGCTGACCACCCCGTGTTTCAGCCCAAAGCGGCACCACATAGAGGCAATAGGGGCCCATGGCCTGTTCAAGTCGCTGTCGGGCAACCACCTGAACCATTGGATGAAGAATCGCTTCGAGCCTCTTGCGCAGCCTCGGATCTGCAAAGACTGCCTGGCGAACCCTGGCCCGATCAAGACCGGCAGAGGGCGACATACAGTCATCACCGAGAAGCAGCCTCAGACTTGCCAGTGCTGCACCGTCTGGGCCGGTCAGTTCATGGACGATGGCATCGGCATCAATCACCGTGATGCCAAGCCCTACAAAGCAGTGGGCAGCGGTTGATTTTCCCGACCCAAGGCCACCGGTGAGCACAACCACCGGGCTGGCTTGAGCATTACTCATAAGCCCGCAGGGCCCGCGATTGGGGAGAACGGTGCAACGAGCATGGCCGCTAGGCAGAGTGCGGGTCCAAAAGGAAGTGCGGTAGACAGGCGCCAGCCCCTGCGCAAAAAGCCCCAGAGGGCAAGGCTTAGCATGCTGAGGCTCGCAAAGAGCAAGACAAAGGCAAGGCTTGAAAAACCAAGCCAGCTGCCAATGGCTGCGATAAGGGCGAAGTCTCCTCGTCCCATACTTGGCTCCATGGGGGCGTCTTTACCCAGTCGCGACCGCCGCCGTCGGTCTGAGACCTTGGCTAAAGCCAAGGGCAATAAATAGCCTACAAGACCACCTACCAGGGCTTCGGTTAGGCTCACGGTAACACCCGCCCCAGCAAGGCAGAGACCAAGCACGACGAGTCCAAGGGTGAGTCGATCGGGAAGCAGGCGACTACGAAGATCAATCATGGCCGCAAGGCTAAGCAGCCCAGTGAAAAGCCCCATAGCGACTGCCTGGACTGGACCAAGTTGCTCGCCAAAGACAACGAAAAAACCAAGACAGGCGCAAAGGCCTAAGAGCCGCCATGGGCCAGAGCGCGCTAGAACAAGCCGTGCCTGTTGGGGCCCGAGCCAGTGCTGCATTTCTTTGCGCACAAACCAACGGCCTGCCTCAAATCCCAAAAGGCAGGTAAGGCCGCCCAGGAGACCATGAACAAGTAGCAGGTAGCTGAGGTTCAAATCTTCAAGACTCATTAGGCCTGTTCACTCTTCTCGGCAGCGGTCTGCGTCTCCATGCCATCCTCCTCGGGCGGCTCTTTGGATGGATCGACGAGGGGTCGAAGGATCTTGACGCGTCGAATCACCCGGCCTTGAACCTGCAAGATTTCAAGAGGTACATTGCCGACCTTGAGACTGACATTGGCCTCAGGAATGTCTTGAAGCGTCTCAAGAATCAGTCCATTGAGTGTCTTGGCGGAGTCCAAGGGAAGTGAGAGTCCAAGGCCGCGGTTAAGCTCACGCAAGCTGCTCATGCCATCGACCACGGTGGTGCCATCTTCTTCCCAATGAAGCGCCCGACGAACCCGCGGCCCCTGGGTTGAAAACTCACCCACCAGTTCCTCAACGATGTCTTGCAGGGTCACAAGCCCCTCGACCTCACCATACTCGTCGACCACAATAGCAAGCCTTTGCCTGTTGCCCTGGAAAAACTGCATCTGGGTGAAGAGATGGGTGCCGCTCGGTACGAAGTAGGCGGGCTGCACGGCCTGTTCAAGCATCTCCTTGCGAAACCCGCCTTCTTTGGTAACCAGCGCAAGGGCCTTACGGACATGCAAGATGCCAACGACCTGGTTGAGTTCACCTCGGTAGACCGGCAGCTTGTTATGAAAACAGGTTGAGATCTGGTCCATGAGTGAGGATTCTTCATCTTCAAGGTCAAGGGCTTCAATGCGCCCCCTGGGCACCATGACATCGTCGACCCGAAGGTCTTCAAGGTCGAAAAGATTAAGAAGAATCTTCCTGTGCTGACTTGGAATAAAGCCTGAAGACTCCAGTACAGCCGAGCGCAGCTCCTCGGTGGTAAGCCCCGAGGCCTTATCCGTCTGGGATTTCAATCGAAAGACATTAAGAAGAAAACCAACAAGGCCGTTGACGACAGAGACCAAGGGCCGGGCAACGAAGACCACTGGTGCAAGCCCAAAGCTAGCACCCATCGCGATGGTCTCGGGCCGGTTGGCCGCCACGACTTTTGGAATAATCTCGGCAAAAATAATAAGCAGCGCTGCAGCCACACCCGTTGCAATAGCGAGCACTTCATCGTCGTTGCCAAAGGCCTTGATGGCAAAGGCGGTAATAAGTGCTGTTAAGGCCGTATTTACAATGTTGTTGCCAATAAGAATCGTGGCCAACAACTGATTGGTCTGGCTAAGGAGCTTTAAAACCTGCCTGGCACTGCGCCTGCCCTTTCCCGCCAAATTCCGCATACGGTAGCGGTTGACGGCCATGAGGCTCGTCTCGGACATGGAGAAAAAGGCAGAGGCAAATAACAGCCCAAGCAGGGCGAGGGCTTGCGCCCATAAGGGTAGGTCGCTCAAAGATTCCTAAAAATAGAATTGAGAGAACTTAAAGTTTAGCGCGGATGCTGGTCGGGGTGAGAGGATTCGAACCTCCGACTCCTGCGTCCCGAACGCAGTACTCTACCAGGCTGAGCTACACCCCGAGGCATTACGCAGCTGCGATTTACGACCGCCGCGAGACCACAAACCGAAGTAAGTCTAGCAGGGAAGTGCGGTAGACGGAGTGCCTGATGGGTGCAAGGGCCTGTTCCCCTAGCCTTGCCTCACGCTCAGCTGCAGCCTGCGTGTAGTGGAGCGCGCCGGTGGACTGAACGCGCTGAATGACGGCCTCTAAGTCGGCCTGATCGGGCTCTTCAATGGCGCGACGTACCAGCTGCTGATCGTCTGAGCTGCCCTGCTCTAAAAGGTAGATTAAAGGAAGTGTGGGCTTACCTTCGCGAAGATCGTCGCCGAGGCGTTTCCCTAGATCGTCTTCAGTTCCCGCATAGTCTAAAAGATCGTCGGTTAACTGAAAGGCTGTGCCCAGATGCCTGCCGTAGGCGGCAAAGGCTTCAATGACCTCCGCAGACTGCCCATGAAAAACAGCGGGTAGGCAAGCGGCGGCCTCAAAGAGTTTGGCCGTTTTGTAGCGAATAACCTGAAGGTAACGGGCCTCATCCACCTCGGGGTTTTGGCAGTTCATGAGCTGCAGCACCTCGCCCTCCGCAATGATGTTCGTGGCCTCGGCCAGGACTGCCATGACGGGCATCGAGCCTATTTCAACCATCATCTGAAAGGCTCGGGAATAAAGGAAGTCCCCGACCAGAATGCTTGGGGCATTGCCAAAGACGGCATTGGCCGTCTCTCGGGAGCGGCGCAGCCCCGACTCGTCCACCACATCGTCATGCAAAAGGGTGGCGGTGTGAATGAATTCGATAATGGCGGCAAGTTCGGCCATGGGTGGCTGCCGGGTTTCAGGCGGTTGGTCGCCGAGGGCCTTGCTCGAGAGCAGAAGAAGGGCCGGTCGCATTCGCTTGCCGCCTGCTTCAATAATGTACCGGGCCACCTGCTCAACAAGAAGAACCTGGCTGAGCAGCCGCCTCTGGATAACCGTATCCACCTCTTGCATGCCTTCACCGACCAGGGAGAGCGCCTGACTGTAGGCGTCGTTTGAAGGGGCTGATGGACTTTGAGGCACGGTTTCATTATGCCCGAGCGCCTGCCGGCGCCGGCTCAAAGCCAGTTAAAGGCATCGGGGCGCAGACCGGGGGGCCTTGATCAAAAGACCAAAAAGAGCCATACTTTCTGGCTATTCTTTTTAATACTATTTTCTAAAAAGCGAGAAGTCCATGAGTGCCGCGAATCAAACCGATGTCACCTACGCGGTCGTGCGTACCGGGGGTAAACAATACCGAGTCTCGGTAGGTCAGACTTTGAGGGTCGAGTCCTTGGTTGCCGATGTTGGTAGCGAGCTTGTGTTGTCTGAGGTTTTAGCCCTTGGCCACGGCGCCCAGCTTGATATTGGGCGGCCCTTGCTTGAAGGCGCAAGCGTGAAAGCCCGGGTGGTCTCTCATGGCCGCGGTGACAAAATTCGAATCTTCAAGCATCGTCGGCGCAAGCACTACGCCAAAACCCAGGGGCATCGCCAGAACTACACCGAAATTGCCGTTGAGTCTCTGGTTCGTCCAGACGGCAGCCAAATTTAAGGAGATTGAGTCAATGGCACAGAAAAAAGGTGGCGGCTCCACAAGAAATGGCCGCGATTCCGAAGCCAAACGGCTTGGCGTCAAGCGCTTTGGCGGTGAAACCATCAATGCTGGTAGCATCATCGTGCGCCAGCGAGGCACAAAGTTTCATGCCGGTGATAACGTTGGCATGGGCAAAGATCACACCCTGTTTGCCCTGGTTAACGGCCGTGTCGAGTTCTCGGTCAACGGCCCCTTAAATAAATCCACTGTGTCCATTATTCAGTCCGAGGCCTAGTTTGTTGCGGCCTGGCGCTTCGTTAAGCGCCAGGCTCTTCGCAGGTCGGTGGCGTACAGGGGTTCCATTCATTCACCCATAGAACCCTGCTTATGAAATTCATCGACGAGGCCTTTGTAGAACTTCACGCTGGCAAAGGCGGCAATGGCGTCGCCGCGTTTCGTCGTGAGAAATTCATCCCCAAAGGTGGCCCGAGCGGCGGCGACGGCGGTAAGGGTGGGTCCATCTGGGCCATCGCCGATGAAAACGTCAACACGCTGATTCACTTTCGTTACGCCCGAATTCATCGGGCGCGCAATGGCGAACAAGGCCAGGGCTCGGACCGCTACGGGGCTGGCGCCCCGGACATTGAACTTAAGATGCCGGTTGGTACCATGGTCTTTGATGCTGAGAACGATGACCTTCTCTTTGATCTCTCAGCCCATGGCGAAAGGGTCCTGATTGCCAAAGGCGGTGACGGTGGTCTGGGAAATCTGCATTTCAAGTCGAGCACGAACAGGGCGCCACGACAGTGCACGCCTGGTTGGCCGGGTGAGTCCCGACGACTTAGGCTTGAGCTGAAACTGCTTGCAGATGTTGGCCTACTCGGACTGCCCAATGCGGGTAAGTCCACGCTTATTGCCGCGGCCTCCAATGCCAGGCCCAAGGTGGCCGACTACCCCTTCACTACCCTTGCCCCTCAGCTTGGCGTGGTTGAGACCAGTCTTGAGAAGAGCTTTGTTATGGCCGACGTTCCCGGTCTCATTGAAGGCGCGGCCGAGGGGGCCGGTCTTGGCCACCAGTTTCTTCGCCACCTGCAGCGTACACGGCTCATTCTTCACTTGGTTGACATGACTGCCTTTGGTCTTGAGCTCGAATCGGAAAACGCCACAAAGGCCACAAAGGCCACAAATGCTGCAAAGGCCCCTAAGACAGACGATGAACGCATGGGTCTTGCCCTCGCGCGACAGGTTCAGCTCCTGACCAAAGAGCTCTCTAGCTACGACGAGGCCCTTGCAGCCAAGCCTTGTTGGCTTGTCCTTAACAAAATTGACATGCTCACGCCGGCCGAGCGCGAGCAGCGTTGGAAGGTGATGAAGAAAAAGCTGGCTTGGAAGGCGCCGGTCTTTCAGATCTCAGGCCTAACCCGTGAGGGTGTTAAGCCGCTCATGTTTGCGGTTCAAGATTGGCTGGGTCAGCAGGCGGTGGTCACGATGGCTGCAGCTGCAGAGAGCGCCGCTGCCACAGCCGCCCATGGCGAGGCAGCCTCGAACGAGCCGGTGTAAGCCAAACCCATGAGCCAGACCATGAGCCAGGACCAAGACCTTCGAAAGACGCCGGCAGAGCAGCATCTTCGTCCCGAGCAGGCGCGCTCCAAGCGCTGGGTGGTCAAGCTGGGTTCAAGCCTCGTCACCAACCAGGGTCGGGGGGTTGATCGCCAGGCCATCGAAGCCTTTGCTGCCCAGGTGGCGGCACTTTCGGCCCATGGCCATCAAATCGTAATCGTTTCAAGCGGCGCCATTGCCGAGGGCATGAAGCGCCTGGGCTGGTCGCAGCGGCCGCACGAGATTCATCAACTGCAGGCCGCCGCTGCCGTGGGCCAGATGGGCCTTGCCCAGGCTTATGAGGCGGGCTTTCTAAGCCATGGGCTCAAGACCGCGCAGGTCTTGCTAACGCATGAAGACATGCGAGACCGAGGCCGGTATTTAAATGCACGAGCCACGCTTATGACCTTGCTTGACCTTGGGGTCGTACCCGTGGTCAACGAGAACGATACGGTGACCACCTCTGAAATTAAGCTTGGCGACAACGACACCCTTGCAGCCTTGGTCACCAATCTTCTTGAGGCCGAGCTTCTGGTTATTCTGACCGACCAGAAAGGCCTCTACCAGACAGACCCCAGGCACGATGCCAATGCCAAGCTTATTGATCGAGCACGCGCCAACGATCCGAGCCTGCTGGGTATGGCCGGTGGCGCAGGGTCGTCAATTGGCACTGGGGGTATGTCCACCAAGGTTCTGGCGGCCCAACGGGCTGCCCGCAGTGGTGCCCATACAGTGATTGCCGGTGGCCAGGAACCCAATGTTCTCTCAGGGCTGGCCTTAGGCGAGCCCATTGGAACGCTACTTACGGCCGACCTTGCCGTTCTTACAGCCCGTAAGCAATGGATGGCCGATCAGCTGCAGCTCAAAGGCAGGCTTGTGCTTGATGAGGGCGCAGTTGCTGTTCTGCTTGAAAAAGGAAAGTCGTTGCTGCCCATTGGAGTCAAGGCTGTGGTGGGCAGCTTCGGCCGTGGCGATGTGGTGCTTTGCGTGGATGCGTCAGGCCAGGAAGTTGCGCGAGGCCTCGTGAATTATGCCGACAGCGAGACACGCCGCATTATGGGCAGGCCATCGAGTCAGATCGAAGGGCTGCTTGGTTTTGTCGAGGAGCCCGAACTGATACACCGAGACAACCTGGTGCTCACCTCTTCTGGGCTAAAAAGATAGGCAGCAAGCTCGTTGAGTGCAAGCCTGTAGACATCGCGTTTAAATTCAATCACCGAGCTAAGAGGTACGAAAAAGTCGTGCCAAATCCAGGCGTCGAACTCGGGTCGTTCGGCCCCCGACTTCAACTCGATATCGCTATCCACACCCAGCATGCGGAGCAGAAACCAGATCTGCTTCTGGCCTCGGTAATGACCCCGCCACTCGCGACGGATCCACCGGTCGGGCACATCGTAGTGCAGCCAGTCTTTGGTTCTTGCAATGAGCTCCACATGCTCGGGCCGAAGGCCTGTCTCCTCAAAGAGCTCGCGGTACATGGCCTGCTCTGGATCCTCGCCACGTTTGATACCACCCTGGGGAAACTGCCAGGCCTGCTCGCGCACGCGCTTGCCCCAAAAGACTTGGTTCGAGTCGTTGACAAGAATGATGCCGACATTGGGGCGGTATCCGAATTCATCCAGCATAATGCAACCCATTATACGAATGCCTTTCCCCTTACCGCTTCAATGAGCCCATGCGCGCTACTGCTTACCATTTCCAGACCCTTAAAGAAGACCCCTCGGATGCCGAGGTAGCAAGCCATCGGCTTATGCTGCGAGCCGGTCTTATTCGCAGGCTCGGCGCTGGTATTTATAACCATATGCCCTTGGGTCTTCGCGTGATTCGCAAGGTAGAGGCCATTATTCGCGAGGAGATGAATGCGGCAGGGGCTATTGAACTCTCGATGCCGGTGGTGCAGCCCGCTGAACTCTGGCAAGAGACGGGCCGTTGGGAGAAGATGGGCGCCGAGCTTTTGCGCTTTCAAGATCGCCACGGCCGGGACTTCGTGGTGCAGCCAACAAGCGAAGAGGTCATTACCGACATTGCCCGGCAAGAACTTAAAAGCTGGAAACAGCTGCCTAAAAATTTCTATCAGATTCAGACCAAGTTTCGCGATGAGCGTAGGCCGCGGTTTGGCGTCATGCGTGGTCGCGAGTTCATTATGAAAGATGCCTACTCCTTTGATAAGGATGTGGTGTCGGCAGAGCGTAGCTACGACCGTATGTTTGCCTGCTACTGCAAGATCTTCGATAGGCTTGGTCTTGGCTATCGGGCGGTGGCCGCCGATACCGGTGCCATCGGCGGATCAAGGTCGCACGAGTTTCAGGTCATTGCCGAGACCGGCGAGGATGCCTTG
Source organism: Burkholderiales bacterium (assembly GCA_030834045.1). Lineage (GTDB taxonomy): Bacteria > Pseudomonadota > Gammaproteobacteria > Burkholderiales > Burkholderiaceae_A > Hahnella. The sequence continues at coordinate 4,353 of JAURFZ010000026.1, read as the reverse complement.
GTCTACAGCACAGACTCGGACTTTGCAGCAAACCTTGAACTTGCTGAAGCCCTCAGCCTGTTGCCGGGCCGTGCCGAGCCCTCACAGGCCATGCAGCAGGTCCCAACGCCCGGGCTTGCGCGTTGTGAGCAGGTGGCCAATCTTCTGGGCCTGGGCCTTGATCAGACGGTGAAGTCCATTGTCCTTGCAGTCGAGCCCGAGCAGCCCGAAGGCATAGCGAAGGGGGCACGGCTCTTTCTCTTATTAATTCGTGGCGACCATGAACTGAACGAGGTGAAGGTGGGCAAGCTTGACGGGCTCACCAACGGTTTTCGCTTTGCAAGCGTGGAGGAGATTGTTCAGGGCTTTGGCTGCGAGCCGGGCTACCTGGGCCCTGTTGGGCTCGACTCCGAGATCGAGGTCATTGCAGACCGCACGGTTGCTCAGATGGCCAACTTTGTTGTTGGTGCGAACACGAAGGACTTCCATCTCAGCGGTGTGAACTGGGGCCGAGACCTCGCCGAGCCGTCTCGGGTTGCCGACATTCGCAATGTCGTTGAGGGCGACCCGAGCCCCGATGGCAAAGGCGAACTTCGTATCGAGCGCGGCATTGAGGTTGGCCATGTCTTTTACCTGGGTACTAAATACTCCGAGGCCATGAAGGCCACCATGCTCGATGAGACGGGTAAGCCCCGACTCATGGAGATGGGCTGCTATGGCATTGGTGTGACACGGATTGTTGGTGCGGCCATCGAGCAAAACCATGACGAGCGCGGCATTATCTGGCCGGTGGCCCTTGCCCCATTTGCGGTGGTCATCTGCCCGCTGGGGGCATCAAAGTCGCAGCCTGTTCGCGAGGCGGCTGAAAGAGCCTACGCGACTCTCGCGCAGGCGGGCCTTGAGGTCTTGCTGGACGACCGCGATGAACGACCCGGGGCCATGTTTGCCGACTGGGAACTTATTGGTATTCCGGTGCGCGTGACGATTGGCGATCGGTCGTTGAAGGAGGGCCGGCTTGAACTTTTGAAACGGCGGGGCATGCAGGCAAGTGAATGCTCCGAAGAGGACCTGCTTGAGGCGGTTCGTCGTTTATTGAGCTCTTAACGCGTCATTGTCTTAGTGTTTTAGCGCCGCAGTCCACCCATGAGCCCGCCAAGCCCGCCCATGGCCTTGGCGGCGCCCCCACCTCCCATCGCCCCCATGGCCCGCATCATTTTGGCCATGCCGCCTTTCTGCATTTTCTTCATCATGTCCTGCATCTGGTCAAACTGCTTTAAAAGCCGATTGACCTCCTGAACCTGCACGCCCGCGCCCGCGGCAATTCGCCTTTTTCGGCTGGCCTTAAGCAGATCGGGGTTGCGACGTTCGCTGGGCGTCATGGAATTAATAATGCCTTCCATGCGCTGCACCGACTTATCGGCCACAGACATATCGGAGCCTTTGGCAGCCTGTTGCATCTGTGCCGGCAGCTTGTCCATCAGCGAGGACAGACCGCCCATGGAACGCATCTGCCCAATCTGAAGTTTAAAGTCCTCAAGGTCAAACTTCGCCCCCGACTTCAGTTTTGCAGCCATCCTCTCGGCCGACTTCATGTCGACGGACTTGGCAGCCTGTTCAACAAGGGCTAGGACATCGCCCATGCCAAGAATGCGCTGGGCAAAGCGATCGGCATCAAAGGCCTCAATACCGTCGATCTTCTCGCCGTTACCAACAAAGCGTATGGGTTTGCCCGTAATGGCTCGCACCGAGAGCACAGCACCCCCTCGGGAATCGCCGTCCACCTTGGTGAGCATCACCCCGGTTAGGGGCAGGGCCTGACCAAAGGCCTCGGCCGTGCGCACTGCATCCTGACCCTGCATGGCGTCGACCGTGAACAGGGTTTCGACGGGCTTGATGGCCGCATGAATAGCAGCGATCTCGGTCATCATGGCCTCGTCAATGGCAAGGCGGCCGGCAGTGTCCACCAAAAGAACATCATGAAAATGACGTTTGGCGTAGTCAAGCGCGGCCTGCGCAATGGCCACAGGCTTGTCGGTGGCCTGGCTTGGGAAAAAATCCGCCCCCGCCTGCCCGCTCACAATTCGAAGCTGTTCAATGGCCGCGGGCCGATAGACGTCACAGCTCACCGTTAAGACCTTCTTTTTGTGTCGCTCGCTTAGGTACTTCGCAAGCTTACCCACACTGGTGGTTTTGCCTGCGCCCTGCAGACCGGCCATAAGAACCACCGCGGGTGGCTGGCTTGCAAGGTTAAGCCCCGTGGGCGGGGCAGCCTCGTTGCCGGCCATCAGGGCGATGAGCTCTTTGTGAAAAACCCCCACCAAGGCCTGACCAGGGCTTAGGCTGCTTAGAACCTCCTGGCCCAGTGCCTTTTCCTTCACCTGGGTAATAAAGGACTTCACCACAGGCAAGGCCACGTCGGCATCGAGCAGGGCCAGTCGAACCTCGCGAAGCATCGCCTGGGTGTTGGACTCGGTAAGGCGGGCCTCACCCTTCATGGTCTTGACAACCCGCGACAGGCGGTCGGTTAGGTTTTCTAGCATGGCGGGTCTTTCTTTTCGTGTGGCTCGAATCAGGGCAGGCCCTGAGATAAACTTGTGACGACTATGACCCCCCTATTGTATGAGTGGACCGCGCCACTCGCCCTTGTTCTTTACCTCCTTCTTTTTGTCCTGACGGTCAGGGCGTCGGCCGTCTTGCTGCAAAGGCTGCTGCTTTTTGTGGCCCTCGTTAGCCATGGTGCGACTGTGCTGCCGGGATGGTTTGCCGGCCAAGACTTCCAGTTTGGGTTTGCCAACTCGGTCTCTTGGACGCTCTGGCTGATGGTCTTACTTGTTTGGCTTGAGTCCTGGTTTCAACGCCTACCCAAGGCAACGGCAGGCATCTACCCTTTTGCTGCAATCGCGGTCTTTCTTCCATTGGTCTTTCCAGGAACAGTGCGTATCGCCGAGCTCTCCACCCTGTTTCGTGTGCATATTCTGCTGGCCATGCTTGCCTACGGAGCGTTTACTGTTTCTGCTGCCCAGGCCGTTTTAATGTCCTGGCTCGAACGCTCGCTTCATCGTGGTGGGCAGTCGTCGCATTGGCTCGATGATCTACCCTCCCTGCTTGACCTCGATGCCGCCTTGCAGAGGTCGATGGCGGCTGGTCTCGTGCTGGTCTCGCTCACACTGGCCACAGGTGTCTGGGTGAATCTCTTTCTGGGTTATGGGCCTCTTAAGGCCGACCACAAAACCATCTTCACCGTCTTAACCTGGCTGATGGTGGTCGGGTTTTTCCTTGGCCGTTGGCGCTGGGGATGGCGCGGTCGGGTGGCGGCCCGCTTTGCACTCGTGGGCTTTGGTCTTTTGCTGCTTGCCTACGTGGGAAGTCGGTTTGTAGTGGAAGTTCTTATTCTTCCGCCGGCCTAGCGCCCGCAGGGACATCAAAGACCATGGGTATTGTGACTCGCATCCTGCTTATTGCTGCCATCGCACTGTTGGCCTTTTTCTGGATAAGAAAAATGCTGCGCTCGGGCGATGGTTCGGAGAAAAAGCCCTCTGAGCCTTCGCCGCCCGAACAGATGGGGGAACGGCCGCAAGACCTTATTGCCTGCGATCACTGTGGCCTTCATCTGCCACGTGCGGATGCGCGTTTCATAAGAGGGCGAGCCTACTGCAGCGACGACCACGCCGATGCCGATTCAAATGCGAAGGACTAAGGGCTAAGGCAGTGCAATGGCGGCCGCGACCTGCCTAAGGCCTTCAGGATGGCTAAGCAAGCTGCCTGGCTTCGGTGCATGCACATGGGCACCAAGCCCTAACCATAACGAGCGGCCTCAGGCAACAGCCATCAGGCTTGCGGTTATTCATGGCATAAGTCTTCCGCCGGGGGTTTTCGGCGGAACGGCCATTGATGATTTGTTTTTGAATCGTACAGGCCTGTCTTCTGATGAGAAGCCCGAGCTGCTTGCCTTGGTGGGTCTGCGGGTCTCAAGCCACTTTCTTGTTACGCGGCGTGCAAGGCTTGTGCAGTACGTGGCGGTGGGCCGCCGAGCATGGCATGCCGGGGAGTCAGTCTTTGAAGGAGAAAAAGACTGCAATAATTTTTCGATTGGTATTGAGCTTGAAGGCACCGACGATCAGCCTTACGAGCCACGACAAATTGAACTACTTGTCGCGCTGCTTTCAGAGTTATCCCAGCATATCCCCAGCTTATCCACAGTGATTGGGCACTCCACCATTGCACCTGGCCGCAAGACCGACCCAGGCAACTTTTTCGACTGGCCACTCTTAGCCCGCGAGCTGCAGCGTTTACGACCGACATTACGCTGTAGCCCATAGCCTATAAAAAACCGCATGGGATCCATTAGGTCTGGAGGCAATTGACAGGTCAGAT
>JAURFZ010000268.1 GCA_030834045.1 Burkholderiales bacterium | reverse complement strand
GTGAAGCTCATTCACCCGACCCATCTGAGAGAGCACCGCCTCACCCAATTTACGGGAGTCTTTAATTTGCGCCGCCGTTGACATGTTCAAGAGGGTCTGGGCAACCACGTCATCCGCATTGCCCACCTCGACACCGCCAATAAGGTCGGACTCGTTTTCTTTATTGGCCATATAACGGGCGGTAGCGCTTGAGGCCCCGCGTTCGGATAAGGCAAAAACGGAGGCCCCTTTTACAGTTGGCGAGACCCAGGCGTCGGCATGAATCGAGACGAATAGATCGGCTTGAACCTGACGGGCGCGACGTACACGTCGGGCCAGGGGAACAAAGTAATCGCCATCGCGCGTCAAAAAGGCGCGCATGTTGGGGGTGGCGTCAATTCTTCGTTTAAGCTCACGAGCAATCCGTAAGACCACGTCTTTTTCTCTAGTGCCTCGACGACCAACGGCACCAGGATCCTCGCCACCATGCCCTGCATCAAGGGCAATGGTCACCACCCGGGG
>JAURFZ010000267.1 GCA_030834045.1 Burkholderiales bacterium | reverse complement strand
GCTGAGGCGGGCTGTGAAATAGCGGCAGACGGGCCCGAAGGGTTTACGCTTTCTGGGGCTTGCCCGGCACCGGTTGTGCTTTCACCGGCCTGGGATGCCGGGGCGTTGCTCTCCTCAGAGGGGCTCTCCGGTTTTTGGTTGCTTGCAATTTGAATGTGGCCAGGGGGAAAGTAGGGCGCCTCTTGCACTGTGGAGGTCGTGCTGACCCTCCACATGGCAATAACAGCGGCCGAGACAGCCAGTAGGACAATCACAATAATGGTCAGCCGACTGCCGGGGCGTTTTGAGTCGGTGGCCATAGACGCGCCTTAGAGGTCCTCAACCAGCATGGGACTGGAGGCCTTACGCTGGGCCCAATACGAACGACGAAGGCCTTGAGGTTCGCGCTGGACAGTTACGATGGGACGCGAATCGGAGACAAAAAACACAGCCTGATTTGTCGACTGGATCGACTGCTGGGTCATGCCCATACGCGAAAGACGCTCTTGCTGATGCAACTTCCA
>JAURFZ010000266.1 GCA_030834045.1 Burkholderiales bacterium | reverse complement strand
TGGTTTGCTGAAATCAATTCTTGATCGGAAAGGCGTGACAACTTTCTTGGCAACCCACGGTTCATCTGGATTAAGCCAACCAGGATTTTTTGATTGGCCAAATCATCTCAATGTGTGGGTGCCTCAAGAAGATGCCGATGTGGTGGTGACTAACCCCGAGCACTTTTCCGTGGCCTTGGCCTACGACCCCAATTCTGACGGCGCCCCGATTGTGGTGGCTATGGGGGTTGATCATCTTGCCTTTCGAATTCGTGAAGAGGCGAAGAAACATGGTGTTACGATCTTTCCCGCGCCACCTCTGGCCCGGGCTCTTTATTACACCTCGGACGTGGATCAGCCCATTCACCATGATTTGTACATTGCTGTGGCCCAGGTCATTGCCTACGTTTTCAACCTTAACAGCACCAATCCTGACGGAAGCCTGCCTACCAAGCCCGACCCAAGCTTGCCTGAGTCAATGAATTTTGATGCCCTCGGACGAAAGGCAGCAACCCAGTAAACTCTAGG
>JAURFZ010000265.1 GCA_030834045.1 Burkholderiales bacterium | reverse complement strand
AAATTAATAAATTTAGCGAAAAAGAAAGCCACCAAATTTTTATTGAGCCCGAGGGTCTGGAGAAAGACCTTGTTTACCCCAACGGCATTTCTACCAGCCTCCCAACCAAAGCCCAGGAAGATTTTGTTAAATCAATCAAAGGGCTGGAAAACTGTGAGATCGAGGAGTTTGGCTATGCTGTTGAATACGATTTTATTGACCCAAGATCGTTGCGACCAACATTAGAAACAAAGTTTATAAAAAATCTTTATCTTGCGGGCCAAATTAATGGCACAACCGGCTATGAAGAGGCAGCAGCACAAGGCCTTGTTGCTGGTATAAACGCAGCCCAAGCCATTTTAAAAAAATCAGAGATAATATTTGAGAGAAGCGAGGCATACATTGGTGTATTGATAGACGATTTAACCCTTCATGGGGTAACCGAGCCCTATAGAATGTTTACCAGTCGAGCAGAGTTTAGACTTATGCTGTCACAAGACACAGCATGTCAAAGACTTACAGAAAAAGGGCGCTCTTTAGGCCTA
>JAURFZ010000264.1 GCA_030834045.1 Burkholderiales bacterium | reverse complement strand
TCGGCCAAACCACTTTTTCGACTTCGCGCTTCGCGTCGCGCAAAAAGCCCAAAAAGTGACGACCGGTGTGCGCCGTGAAAAACACCACCGCACCAACGATCAGACCCGCCAGCAAGCCACCCCATTGAACCAAGCTGCCGTGCGACGCCAGCATGAAGAAGGCGACAAAACCGCCCAATGCCAAGCCAGCCGCCACCACAATCTTCGCGGTGTCGGCAGCACTGCCTACGGTTTCGATGTCAGATGTAGCCATAAATAAACGATCTCAGTACCAGTTTTTGTCGCCTGTCTCAAGACAGGCAAGCCCACCAGAGGTCTTGACGACTTCGGCGGGCTTTTTAAACCACTTTTTTGCTGCAGTGGCCAGTTGTCTTGACAACTGGTTTACATCAAATCGGTGGCAGGGGCAGAGGGAATCGAACCCCCAACCTTCGGTTTTGGAGACCGACGCTCTGCCAATTGAGCTATGCCCCTACGCTAAAAATAAACAACGATTAAGCGTGGATCTTAGCGACCACACCAGCGCCGACGGTACGGCCGCCTTCGCGAATA
>JAURFZ010000263.1 GCA_030834045.1 Burkholderiales bacterium | reverse complement strand
CCTCTTGGGAAATTGCAAAACGCTCAATAACTCGAAAGCCCATCACTGCGAGGATCGCAGTAATTAAAAGCGTTACGAGCATCTCAATTAAGGTTAAACCGGAAGGGTCAATGGCTCGCCTTCTCGACAGCAAACGACGTACGGATAACCGCCTAGACGCTAACCTTTTCACTAAAAGCCTAAGGGCAGAAAACCGACACGATAGGCAAGAAAAAAATCGTCCGCTGGCGTGTCGGAACGGTAGACCCTTGCCTCAATACGACGAAAATTCGAGTGTGGTGTTACGAGAACTCTGGTCTGAACATTAAATACGCGTGAGCCCTGCCTGCAGGTATCCTGGCGCTCAGAAACCCCCTGCCGCTGAACCTGCAGCCGGACAAGAATGAGCGCATTGTCCGCACAGAGCATGGCCAGGTTTCGATCTCGAGATTCAAAGAGGCTCTGGCTAACAGTCTGCACAAGTTTTAAGCCACCGAGAAAGACAATCGAGGCCACTGCCAGCGCGATAAGAACTTCAATTAGCGTAAAGCCAGAGGGCCGGTGGCCTGCGTCAAC
>JAURFZ010000262.1 GCA_030834045.1 Burkholderiales bacterium | reverse complement strand
AATTGAGCGTCCTCGCGAGCCACCTGGTGGTGTTGGCAGAAACGCCTGATCTCCAGGGCTCCCAAGTCGGAATGGTCGCCGCCCCGGCCTTTGGCGATGTCGTGGTACAGCGCTGCGGTGTAAAGCAGCCAGGGCTTGTCCCAGCCAGAGGCAAGCTCGGAGCAGAAAGGGTATTCGTGTTCGTATTCGGCAATGAAAAAATGCCGCAAGTTCCTCAGCACCATCAAGATGTGCTGATCGACCGTATAGACATGAAAAAGGTCATGCTGCATCTGACCAACGATGCGGCGAAAGACCCAGAGGTAGCGTCCCAGGACAGAGGTCTGGTTCATCAGGCGCAAGGCATGGGTGACCCCGCGGCGTTGCTGCAGGATTTGCATGAAGGTGTGGCGGTTGGCAGGGTCCTGCCGAAACTTGCCATCCATCAGTTTGCGCGCGTTGTAAAGAGCACGCAGGGTACGGGCGGATAAACCCTTGGCCCCCTCGGTGGACTGATAGACCAGAAAGGTCTCCATGATGGCCTGCGGTTCTCGCTGGTACAGGTCATCGCTGCTTACCTCGATCAG
>JAURFZ010000261.1 GCA_030834045.1 Burkholderiales bacterium | reverse complement strand
TGCCCGACAGGCCTGGCATCGCCTCGAAAATTTTAGGCCCTGTTGCCGCAGCGAACATTGATGTCGACATGATTATTCAAAATGCCAGCCACGACGGCATGACCGACTTCTCGTTTACTGTTCATCGCAACGAGCTGCAAAAGGCACTTGCCGTTCTAAGCGACAAGGTTCAGCCTGAAATTCAGGCGCGTGATATTTCAAGCGATGGCCAGATCTGTAAGGTGTCTGTGGTGGGCATTGGTATGCGCAGCCATGTGGGTGTGGCAAGCCAAATGTTTGAAACCCTGGCGGACGAGGGCATTAATATTCAAATGATCTCCACAAGCGAGATCAAGATCTCGGTGGTCATTGCAGACAAGTACATGGAGCTTGCCGTGCGGTCGCTGCACAAAGCCTTTGGACTTGCCGATGAAAGCCATTCTGCTTAAGGCATAGAGCCCAAGGCCCTGAGGCCAAGCTGTGCAAATACTATTAGGGTTTGTTGGTGCCGTTACTGTGAGGTTCTCTTATGCAGAGGGCCTTCACATGAGTGCCGAGCAGAGAGAAAAGTCCTTGCAGAGTGCGCAAAGCGAG
>JAURFZ010000260.1 GCA_030834045.1 Burkholderiales bacterium | reverse complement strand
TGATTTGTTTAAAGATACTTTTGGTAAAATTAAAATTAATTTAAAAGCTATATAAATAGTTGGTACTAATAATAATACCACGTATCTACTATCAGCCCCAAACAGAGTATTAATTTCATTTCTATCTAAATAATATTTTAAAAATACAGGACTTAATGCCAAAGAAGAAATTAAGGTGCTGTAAAATAAATACCTAATATTTGTAAAATCGAACATTTTAAGTAAGGGATTAAATACTGTTTGATTTAACAAAATATCTCTATGAACTTTGTAAGCAATCGTACTAATAATTAACCCCATAAGAGCAAAAATAATAAAAAATGTAAATTTAGTTGCGATACTTTTTAAAACTAAAAAATATAATCCATTAAAAATTATTGTAAGTAGTAAAACTGTAAAAAAACTTTCTCTAAATATTTTTTTAATATCTTTAAAAATATAAGAAAAAGATTTGGAAACTATTTCGCTTACACTAAGATTGTCATTCATCTTTTTGGCGGAGAGAGGGGGATTCGAACCCCCGATACGACTTTTCAATCGTATAACGGTTTAGCAAACAGCCGCCTTCAGCCTC
>JAURFZ010000025.1 GCA_030834045.1 Burkholderiales bacterium | reverse complement strand
TTGGCGTTCTGGTTCTAATTAGCTGGCAGTTTGGCTGGGTGGACTGGTCAAGCGCCGACTAAACACAAGGTCGACAACCGTGTGGCCTAACCGAAGCCCACGCGACTCAAATTTGGTAAGCGGGCGGTAGCTTGGTCGTGGGCTGTAGCCCTCGCTTGTGTTGCAAAGCAAGGGACAGTCTGAGAGCACTTCAAGCATCTGCTGGGCATAGGGCTCCCAGTCTGTCGCGCAGTGCAAAATGCCGCCAGGCTTCAGGCGAGAAGCCAACAGGGCCGCAAAGCCCGACTGGATGAGCCGGCGCTTGTGATGCCTTTTTTTATGCCATGGGTCGGGGAAGAAAATATGAACGGCATCAAGGCTGCTGTGTTCAATCGCCTGTTCCAGAACCTCCACGGCATCGTGTTGAATAATTCGAATGTTGCCTAGGTTGGCTTGGTTGATGCGGTTCAGCAGGCTCCCAATGCCCGCGGTGTAAACCTCAATGCCTAGAAAGTTCACCTCGGGCTGATTTTGTGCAATGGCCTGCGTGGTCTCGCCCATACCGAATCCAATTTCTAGCACCACAGGGTGGCTGTTTTCAAAGAGTGTGGAAAGGCTTAAGGGCTTACCCTCAAAAGGAACAACCCAGCGGTGAGCCTCTTCGGCCAGCGCACGACGTTGGCCTGTTGTCATTTTCCCTTGACGGCGAACGTAACTTCTTATTGGCGGTGTCTCTGCCCTGTGCGGCTGACACGCCTCGGGTAGAGGGCTGCCCGAGTGGAACTCAGAGGGGCTGCTTGGTATGGACATGGCAAGTGGCTGAAAGTAGAGGGGTGAATTGTTATGAAGCGTTGTGTTTTGTGTATGTTTCGGGTGTTTTTTGTACCCAGATGGTGCGTTACAAGGCTCAATCGTAAATTTTTTATCTAGGGGAAGCCCCGGGGTTGCGAAAATGACCTCAACCATTGGTACACTGCAAACTCCACACAACTCTTATATATTTTTTTCGAAGAAGAGGGACTATGAATAAAGCAGATCTCGTTGAAGCCATTGCCAATGCCACCGACCTTTCTAAGTCTAAAACGGACGAAGTCGTTGGTGCCATGGTTGCCACTATTATCAAAGCAGTTGCCAAGGGTGACTCCGTGCAGTTGGTTGGCTTCGGAACCTTTGGGTCGGGCAAGCGCGCTGCTCGCACTGGACGCAATCCCCGTACGGGTGAATCCATCAAAATCGCCGCTGCAAAAACCGTGAAATTCACGGCAGGCAAGGCCTTTAAAGAAGCAGTGAACAAAAAGCGTTAAGTCACACGTAAAAATACGCGGCTAAGGCTGCGTTCCTGGTTTACTGTGTAGCCTTAAAACTTCTGCAATTTCCTAAGCCCAGAGGCGCATGCCTCTGGGCTTTCTAACTTTACGAACGTCATGCTATGGATGCTTGGTTAAATCTTCGTCGACTTATCGATATTGCCGCCAACGAGACTGACTTTGGTCGCCTCGATGACCGATCCCAGAAAGTTCTTGAGTGGGTGATGCATCGTTACAACCCCAAAGATCCTTTGTTTGTTCAGGCGATTGTCCTTGATTCAAGGGTGGCCTCGCCGGCAACTATTCACAAATGTCTGGCTGTGCTCGATCGAGCGGGCTTTCTTAGTTTTCAGGTGGATCCCGCGGACTCACGTCGGCGAATCGTATCGCCGACCTCTAAGGCCACTAAAACTTTTGGGGTTTTAAGCCGGCGAGTTTCCGAATGGGCGAACAAACAGGCCCGTTAGGCTCTGGCAAACCCGAGGGGCTTGGATGGCCCTCACGAGGCCTTCTGTGGGCACTTGTTTTCGCTGTTATTTACATTATCGCGTTTCAGCTTAATCGTATATTCGATCCTTTTTTTTCAGTGATCGAAGCGAAGGTGTCGATGATATTTCTACCCGCCTTCGTTCGCGTGGCGGCCATTCTGGTGGCTGGACTGGCGGGTGCTGTTGGCTTGTTTGCAGGAGCCATGGTGCTTGGTTTCATGCAAGAACTTGCTCCTCTACCAAACTTTAGTCAGGCAGCTTTCACAGCCTTGGCGCCCTGCCTTGCGGTGCTTGTCGTTCGGTTCGCACTAGCGGGAAAGCCTATGCCTATAACCCTTAGCCTATTTCTAATAGTTGCCTTGTTTGCCTCAATCTTTAATTCACTGCTTCATCACGTGTTCTGGGACCTTTACCCCTTGGTTGAGCCCGTTACTCTTACGACGTTCTGGCAAATGCTTGTAGGTGATCTCGCGGGCGCCTTCTTGGGTTTCGGTTGCTTTGCGCTTCTGATAAGACTCGCCTCGGTTATGAGACCGCAAAAAACTACCGACCCAGGCTCTGGATCGTCTCCTTAATAATGCGAGGCCCGGAATTGGTCATCACCCAATGTTGGGTTTTGATGTCAAAGCTTTCGTAGGTATTCGATTTGTAATGCTGACGAAACTCGGCCTTCGTGAGGCCAGGTTCAAGGCTCAACTTTAGTTCGGATACCTTGACTTCAATGACCTCAGCACGACTCATCACACTGTTCTTCTGTCTTGCAAAGGCAGTCAGGTTAGGAAACCTGGGGTGGTAGAACTCAATGTAGGCAGCGGCCTGCCCTGACTCCCAACTTTGTCTCCACTGTTCGATGCTTTCGCGTACATCGGAGAGGCTAGGCTCTGAACCGAACGCCTGCCTCTCAGCGGTTTGAGGGTTCGGTGAAGCCGGGGTAGCCGGAGCAACTTGGGTAACTTGGGCAGCTGGGGCTGACGAAGCAGCCACTGAGGTGGGTTGTGAAATTTCGGCAGTCGGGGCCGGCGGGTTTATTGTTGCAGGGACTTGCCCGGTACCGGCTGGCCTCTCATCGGCCTGGCGTGCTTGGGCGTTGCTCTCTTCAGAGAGGCTCTCTGGTTTTTGGTTTCCTGCAATCTGAATATGCCCAGGGGGGAAGTAGGGCGCCTCTTGCACTGTGGAGGTCGTGCTGACCCTCCACATGGCAATAACAGCGGCTGAGACAGCCAGTAAGACAATCAAGATAATGGTAAGCCGACTGCCGGGGCGTTTTGAGTCGGTGGCCATAGACGAGCCTTAGAGGTCCTCAACCAGCATGGGACCGGAGGCCTGACGCTGGGTCCAATACGTGCGACGAAGGCCCTGAGGATCACGCTTGACGGCAACAATGGGACGCGAATCGGAGACGAAAAACACGGCCTGATTCGTCAACTGCACTGACTGCTGGGTCATGCCCATGCGCGAAAGACGCTCTTGCTGATGCGACCTCCAGTCAGAGGGGCTGAGCCACTGAATACTGGGTGCAATAACAATGTGGGTTTTGCCGAACTCCACATAGCTTCGAATCATTTCCATGTCGGCATTTGCGACAGCCAGGCAGCCATCGGAGGAACGTGGGGGGCGCACATGGACCTCTTGCGGTACACCGTGAATCCATATGCCACTGCCGGTTCGCTGGGCGCGTCGATCTTCGGCATTCGGGTAGTCCAGGGTAATGGCCAGATCACCAAGAAAGCCATCGGGCCTTGGATTGCGTATTTCTTTCATTAGACGATAGACGCCAATGGGGGTTTTGCGGTCACCCTCGCGCTGCTTGACTGCGCCTGCAAGCCCGATCGAGGAGTAGATCTCTCGCACCAGCGAAGGCTTTTTCTGGGCTAGATCGAAGATGTAGATTCTTGAAATGGAAAGGTCGGAGAGCAGAAGGTAGCGCCCGATATTGAGGTTTTCCGCTAAGGCAATGATGTTGGCCGGAAGAAAGCCCTCGGGCACCCGGTGAAGGCGCGCCTCTGACTCATGAACAAGATCGAGATCGCCTTTTTAACCTGGGTTGCAAGACCCGAGGCCGCGAGCACGTTTTGCGCTTCAAGCCAATGGGCGAGCCGAGACCGGGGCTCGATGTCGCGCACAGCCCGAGCATTTGGTAAGGCCTCGTGACCACGAGTCGCCAGACTGTTTTCGATGGCCTGTTGTAGAAGGGCGTCGGTTGGGTTGAGCGCTGCCTGGCCTACTTGACCCCAAAGCCCTGCTGTAAAAACAAAAGCCAGGGTGGGTAAAAGCGAATGTAAAGAGGTAAGTTTGAACATAGGAATCACGCTAACCATACAGCGTCTTTAATTGCCTTCCGATTGAATAAACCACTGATTACCACGGTAAATTAGGACCATTTCTTTACGTGCTATCAGTCGAAGCCTACCGGATTCATAACGTTGTGAAAAACGGGCCTTGGCCCGGGTAAGTCCCTGACTCGACTTCTTCAACTGCACCTCCACTTCAGAAAGTTCCACTCGAATTGAAGACTTGCCGACAACACGAGGTTTTCTAAATGCAAGCCAGTCAGCTCTGGTTGTAAAGCGGTCGTTAGAAAAGCTTACGTCGTAGAAGCCAGCATAACGCTCGAAGTCCACCGATGACCAGGCTTTTGCCCACTGCATGAGCATCGTTTCAACCGCACGCGCAGTCGCCTCCTCTTTTGCCCTTGCTGCACCTTCAGCGGAAGGCCTTTCAGCAGCCTGCTGCCGGGCGGCGAGCCTCTCGGCAGCAAGTCTTTCAGCAGCTAGCTGCTGGGCGCCTAGCCTCTCGGCGGCTAGGCGATCGGCTTCTGCCTTAATTTTCGCCTGCTCATAGGCTGCAAGCTGTTGCTTCAATGCGCCAACCTGAAGGCCATCGCCATCGAGCGCGTCGAGGCCTTGCGGGTTAGGCGGCGCGGGCTGGCCAAGCGCCTGGGCGTAGGAGCGCGCGAACTGAATGCCTGCAAGCACCTTAAGATTTTGAAAGGTTTTCGCCGATGCCGAGTTGGAGGCGAGTGCTGTCTCAAGAACCTCTCGAGAGTCTTCGATTCGACCAAGTGCTGCATAGGTTATGGCGAGTCGGTTTGCCAAAGCCAGGTTGGCGCGGTCGTTGTCGAACTCAGCCCTTAGCTGCTCGGCTGCGCGCTCGAGTTGCCCTTCGCGGGCCATAAGCATGATGGAGAGATTGTCAGGTGTACTTGAAGACGGGCCTGAGTTCTGCGGTGTGGCCGAAGGGGTGGCTGCCGAAGAGGGTGTTGCCACGCCCATCACAAAGCCAAACGACAGTGCGATTCCGAGCGCGCGAGCGAGCCACGCACGGTAGCGACGATTAAGACCAGTCATGCTGGCCATGTCGCTGGGAAGGTTGAGGCGACGAGACGTCAGGATAGTCACTGATTCTTTCAAAATTTTCTTACAAAGCCTGATATTATCGACTTGGATCAAATAGTTAAAGTGATCTGTGAAGTTATTCTAGGTAACTTGCGGCAATGTAGCTTTTTTATGTGATTGTTTCGTTAGTTTCTGTTGGTCTTGTCGCTTTAGGGTTTGGTCGGGTTTCGATTTCGAAGAAAGCGTGGGCAGCGTCATGTCGGCACTTAAAATTATCGTCGTAAGTCAAAAGGGTGGCGTCGGAAAAAGCACTATTTCAGCCAACCTAGCGGCTTGGTTTCGGGCGGAGGCAGGCCGGTCAACTGTGGTGCTCGACCTCGACCCTCATGGCTCGTCAAGTACCTGGATTCGCGATGCTCGCCCCATTGGCGTGGACGCAATACACCAACCGGTTGAAGAGGTTGGTGCCCGCCGTTGGTTATTGTCGGCCCGCGCTCATTTACGGCGAGCCACCGAGCACTACGACGTGGTTGTCGTCGACCTGACTTGGACCATAAGTATGGATTCGGAGTTTCTTTTAGGCTTCGATCTGGTGCTTGTTCCATCAGGCATTAGTGAAATTGAAGTCCAGGCCTCCATGGATTTCATCGAGAAAAACCGCTGGGTCTTCGAGTCTCTCCGCACTGTGCCACCAACCCTCGTTATCTGCCCCTCGCGTGTTCGTCAAGATCAGATGCTCGATCATGCGTTTAATGGCAAAAATTTTCCTGTTCGTTTTGTCCTGTCGCCGCCAGTCTATGACGACCCCAACATCCGTACCCTGTTCCGAAAAGACTATCTCATCTCTAGGCCCGGACCTGTTGGACACAACTTTCGACAGTTTGCCGAAGCCATTCTGCAGGCAGCCCACATTCACATGTCAAATTACAAGGACCTTCCGACAACCATGGAAGGCCGGCGTGCCCTTGACAACCACAACACACTCTTAACTCGGCATATGGCTCAGCGCAGTCGCGGTGTAGCCGGTCTGCCTAGCTCGCCCGCCTTTCTAGGCAAGGTGGCCGCCCCCGAGTCCGACAATCCAATGCCCAATGCGAACCCGGCCCGTCGCACGGTTAACAGTGAAATGGGTGATGCACCCGCTGCAAGGCCCAAACCCGATGCCAAATCGATGGGTGGCGATCGACGTCCTCCCCCCCGAACCCCAGCCTTTCTTAAGTTGCTCGGCGGCTTCGATAAAAAGCAATAGCGCGAATTGAGTAAGACCTATCGTGTAGCCTGTATTCCTGGCGACGGCATTGGCAAAGAGGTTGTACCTGCTGGTCAAGCGTTTTTGCAGGCGGTAGCAAAGGCAAGCGGAACATTTCAGTTCCAATTTACGTCATTCGATTGGGGGGGTGACTACTTCCGTCAGCACGGGGTCATGATGCCCGACGGTGGGCTAACCAGCCTTCGCGATTTCGATGCCATTTTGTTTGGCTCGGCAGGCGATCCCGATATTGCTGATCACATCACCCTATGGGGCCTTCGCCTTAAAATCTGCCAGGGCTTCGATCAGTACGCCAATGTGAGACCGACGCGTATTCTGCCAGGCATACAAAGCCCATTGCGAGCCTGCGAGCCGGGTAGTTTTGACTGGGTTATTGTTCGTGAAAATTCCGAAGGCGAATATTCCGGTGTGGGCGGCCGAGCCCATCAGGGTCATCCTATCGAAGTCGCCACCGATTTATCTCTTATGACCCGTGCCGGTGTCACGCGTATCCTGCGTTATGCCTTTGCAGTTGCTGCATCCCGGCCTCGAAAGCTGCTTACCGTAATAACGAAATCAAATGCCCAGCGCCATGCCATGGTGATGTGGGATGAGATTGCCCGGGAGGTTGCGTTGGAGTTTCCTGCCGTTCAGTGGGACAAAGAGCTGGTGGATGCAGCGACAGCCCGTATGGTGAATCGGCCGGCCTCACTGGATACCATTGTGGCCACCAACCTTCATGCGGATATTCTTAGTGACTTGGCTGCGGCGCTTGCAGGAAGTCTCGGCATTGCGCCCACGGCAAACATTGACCCCGAGCGTCGTTACCCGTCGATGTTCGAGCCTATTCACGGCTCAGCCTTCGACATTATGGGGAAAGGGCTTGCGAACCCCATTGGCACCTTCTGGTCCGCGGTAATGCTGCTTGAGCACCTTGGCGAATCTAACGCTGCCCGTAGTGCCATGGTAGCCATTGAGAGCATTACGGCAAACCCTGATCTGCATACCCGCGACCTCGGTGGTAAGGCCACCACGGCTGAGGTCACTCAGGCAGCCTGCCTAGCGGTGAGCTAAGGCTCGTATGTCCACTTATTCTCGGATTAATCCCTTAACGCACTTTTCTTAGCGGCAGAAGGGTCAGCAAAGCATCGAAATTCGGGTTTGCCCTAGCAGGGATTGGACCATTATCTGTTAGCGTTTTGCACTGTGGTTTTTTCTTAATCTGAGGAGTGTCTGAATGATCGGAAATCGTTTCTTTTCAAAGGTCGTTATTGCTACTGCTGTTGCATTCACGGCTGTATCGGGTGCCATGGCTGCCGACAAATCCAAGTGGCCTAAGAGCATGACGCTTGGTACAGCATCGGTTGGTGGAACGTACTTTATCTACGGTGGTGTCGTTGCAACGCTGCTTACGGAAAAGCTCGGAATTCAGGTTTCAACCCAGCAGACTCAAGGGCCCGTGTCCAACTTAATGCTCGTTAACTCGAAGAAAATAGAGCTGGGCATGACCACTCTAGGGCCGGCCCTTCAGGCTTGGAATGGAGTGGCCTGGGCGAAAGACAATGGTCAGATGCGTAATATGCGGGCAGCGTTTCCCATGTACGACACGCCTTTTCACTTCGTAACTTTGAAGTCCAGTGGTATTAAATCGGTGGCGGATATGAACGGTAAAACCATTGGTGTCGGTCCTAAAGCCGGAACCTGTGGAACCTACTTCCCCATGATGTTTGATGCCCTGGGCATGAAAGTTACTATACGTAATGGTGGCGCCTCCGATATGGGCAGCCAACTTGGTGACGGCCTTCTTGACGTCTTTGCCTTCTGTGCTGGCGTACCTATATCCGCCTTCTCCGCAGTGGACGCAACCAAGCCAGCTCAGTTCATTACTTATTCAGCCGACGAAATCGCCAAGCTTAAAAAAGCAATGCCTGAGCTTTCCGACTCTTTAATTCCTAAGGGCACCTACAAGTCGCAGGCCGAAGATCACAAGACTGTTGGCCTCTTTAATTTCTTCATGGTTCACAAAGATCTGCCCGATGACCTTGTCTATGAAATCACCAAGGCCGTCATGGAAAACAACGCACGTATGGTGCAGGGCCACAGTGCTGCTAAAGAGACGGTTCCTGCTAATGCGGTTGCAAATGGCTTTCTTACCTTTCATCCGGGCGCAGCAAAGTACTTCAAAGAAAAAGGCGTCAAACTGGACCCTGGCGCGCTCTAAACTAGCGACTTTGTTTTTTAGTTCAGTGGTTAAGACCCCCGATGAGCCCGGTGGCTCGCGGGGGTTTTCTATTCGAGGGCTTCGATTTTTATCTTTTTTGCACTAGGAAAAGGCAATGGCTGAGCGCGACTCTATTGATGATCCCAAGTTGAGCATTCAGGCTGCAAAGGCAGTGGAGGATGCTGAGATTGGTGGCAATCAGCGCAGTCTGCGCCCCTGGGAGAAGCTTTTTTTCTTCTGGCTCTGCATTGCTTACACCAGCTTTCATATCTGGTCGCTTAATTTTTACCCCATCGACCCGTGGATCTACCGCTCAATGCACGTCTCTTTCGGCAGTGCAATTGGCTTCATGATGTACCGGGTAAGCAAGTCAGAACAGCGTGTTGGTGTGCCATGGTACGACTGGTTGTTTGGCATTCTCTCGGTGCTTTGTTTCGTCTATCTCTTAATTGAGCTCGACGGGCTGCTTTTCAGAACGGGTGGTGCACCACAGACCATGGACGTTGTTATAGGTTTTATCGGAACCTTTCTGGTCTTGGAGCTAACGCGTCGCTGCGCGGGTCTTGCTCTACCCATTATTTCGATCGTATTCATGCTTTACTGTTTTGTCGGCCCCTGGATGCCAGGTGTCTTGCATCACAAGGGCATTGATTTTGAAATGCTCTTTTCATTTGTCTATTCCATGGAGGGGGTTTTTGGTCCTACCACCTCTGTGTCGTCCACGTACATAATTTTGTTCATTGTCTTTGCAGCCTTCCTGCAGGTATCTAAGGTTGGCGACTACTTTATTAACTTTGCCTTTGCCCTTGCAGGGCGGTCACGTGGAGGGCCCGCGAAGGTGGCGGTGCTCTCGAGTGCACTTATGGGAACCATCAACGGAACATCTGCCGGTAACGTTGCAGCCACCGGCACCTTCACCATTCCGCTCATGAAGAAAGTGGGTTACCCGCCGCGCAGTGCAGGTGCCATTGAGGCCGCAGCCTCTACAGGGGGCCAGCTTATGCCGCCCGTTATGGGCGCGGGCGCCTTTATCATGGCCGAGATTACAGGCATTAAGTACGCCGAAATCATGGTGGCGGCGGTCCTTCCGTCGTTGCTTTATTTCTTGGCTGTTTTCTTCATGGTTGATAACGAGTCTAAGCGTTTAAACATGCGGGGTATGAGATCCGACGAACTACCCGATGTAGGCCTCATGGTTCGGCGCATCTATATGTTTGCCCCTCTTGTCGTTCTGATTGGCGGCCTTGTCTCGGGTTATTCTGTTATTCGTTCCGGTACCTTAGGACTCATCTCGGCGCTTATTGTGAGTTGGTTGCATGCAGAGACACGAATGGGCCCGAAGAAAGTTCTTGATGCTCTTCACCTTGGAGGTAAGGGCACCATTCAACTTATGGCAGTCTGTGCCTGCGCGGGCATCATCGTAGGGGTCATTGGCCTTACAGGCGTCGGGCTCAGGTTTTCGTCACTTATCCTTTCGATTGCCGGTGATAGCCAGTTCTTTGCACTGGTCTTTGCCATGGCCATTGCCATTCTGCTCGGCATGGGAATGCCCACCACCGCAGCCTACGCTGTAGCCGCTTCTGTAGTGGCGCCGGGCCTTATTAAGCTTGGGATTGAGCCCTTGGTTGCTCATATGTTTGTCTTCTACTACGCCGTTATTTCTGCCATTACCCCACCGGTGGCATTAGCCGCCTATGCGGGCGCTGCAATCTCGGGCAGTGACCCCATGAAAACTTCGGTGACCTCGTTCGTATACGGCATGGCGGCCTTCCTGGTGCCCTTTATGTTCTTCTACAGCCCGTCTCTGCTTCTGCAGGGTGATGACTGGGTGAAGATCGTGCATTATGGTGTTACCGCCATTGTTGGGGTCTATCTGTTAGCAGCCTCCTTGCAGCGTTGGTTTCTTGGGTCCATTGAGGGTCTTCCGCGTGCGCTGCTTTTTGTTGCAGCCCTGTTGTTGGTTTCGGGGGGGCTAGTCACCGACTTGGCTGGGTTGGGTCTTGCGGCTGCCATCCTTGTGTTTCAGAAGATTCGTAAGCGACCAACGCCGCTGGACCCCGCCAGCACCCCTAGCTCCGGAGACGGGAGGGTCTAGGGGTGCTGGTGGTTTCTCGTTAATACTGGGCTTTTGGTTACAACTATTTCCAGCCCGTTTTATCGACCAGCTGCTGTGCGCGACGCTGTTCAGCTGCAAACTTTGCAACTGGCATAGGGTCGGCTTTGAAACCGCCTAGTTTCTCTAGAGCAGGATTATTGGCTGCAATACCTTTGACCACAGGCCACTCATTGTTGCCCTCTGCAAATGCGGCCTGGGTTGCCTGGCCTGCAAGAAACTCAAGAAAGGTTCGTGCATGGCTTGCATTGGGGGCCGTCTTAACAATGCCTCCTCCCGAGACATTCACATGAACCCCTGCCTTAAGTTGATTTGGCCAGACCATCTTTGTTTTTGCGACCACCTCCTGGTCAGCGGGCTTGTTACTGCGCATGAGTCGGGCGTAGTAATAGCTGTTACTTATGGCTACTGCGCATTCCCCTGAGGCGACCGCACGAATCTGGTCGGTATCACCGCCTTTGGGGGGCCGGGCAAGATTAGCTACGACGGCCCTCATCCATGCCTCGGTTTTTGCCGAGCCCTCTGCGACAAGCATGGAGCCAAAAAGTGAGAGCATGTAGGGGTGTGAGCCAGATCGTGTGCAGATAAGGCCCTTCATTTCAGGCTTGGCAAGATCGCTGTAGCTTAAAACCTCACTGGTCTTCACGCGCTTGGGGTCAATAATGAGTACTCGGGCCCGTGTCGTGAGTCCAACCCAGTTCTGTGTGCGCAAGTCGGCTGGAATGGCTTTTTCAAGCTGGTTAGAGCCATGGGCCTGAAAAAGCCCATCTTGTTCCGCAGCCCACAGCCTTGCCGCATCGGCCAGTAATAAGACGTCAGCTGGGCTGGCTGGTCCCTCCGACTTCAGCCGTTCAATTAAGGGCTGATCGCCTGCACTAATGACATTGACCTTAATGCCGGTTTGTCTGGTGAAGGCGGCATAAAGTGCGTCATCGCTGCTGTAGTGACGCGCGGTGTAAAGCGTAAGCTCCTTAGTCTGGGCGGCAGTCAGAGGGCTTGAAAGACCTAAGCCGGCAAGGCTACCGAGCAGCCCTAGGCTCGTAAGGCCTGCAAGAAAAAGCCGCGGTATGCCTGTGGCGTACACCTTGTGCGCTGCCATGAAAAACCTCCTCAAAGAGATGAAGTTCGGAACCGAGTGGAGAGTTTAATGAGAATCGTTATCATACGCAACATCATCCTCCCTGATCCGGCCTTAGTTAGGCCGAAGACCCCAGGCCAAGAGGGGCTTTATCGCAGGCGCGGTCCAAGGAGCAGGAGGGGGATGAGGCCAACAACGGCAATCGCAATGGAGGGCAGCGCTGCATCTGCGAGTCGTTCGTCGGCAGCAAACTGGTAAGCAGCCACTGCAAGGGTTTCCACGTTTACCGGACGTAGTACGAGGGTGAGCGGCAGTTCCTTCACAACATCCACAAAAACAAGCAACGAGGCAACAAAGGCGGCCCTACGCAAGATAGGGAGGTGGACATGCAAAAGGACGCCTCTTGATGAGAGCCCAAGGCTGCGTGCTGACTGGTCAAGGCTTGGGGTGATGCGGGCAAGGCCAACCTCGATCGTTGAAAAACCTACGGTGAAAAACCGGGTGAGGTAGCCCCCCACCACGAGAAGGCTGGTTGCCGTCAGAGTAAAACGCAGGTCGAAGTTTGTATAGAGCATGTGGGTGAACAGGCTAGAGCAGGCAAGCAGGCCGATGGCGACCACCATTCCCGGAACGGCATAGCCTGATGAGGCCATGCGTACCGTGTAGCGAAAGACTTGCGAGCGGCTCAGTCTTTGGCCGTAGGCGATAAGCAGGGCAATAGGAATAATCGTAAGCAGGGCGTAGACCCCATAGACCGACGTATGCCAAGCCTGTGAAAGAAGTTTGTCAACACCCGCAAGCTCATCGGCGGTTAGCGCTGCATGCACCAGGAGGGCCAGAGGAATGAAAAAGCCTATAACGCCTCCGGCAAGGCTTATTAGCGGCACCCAGATCCGACTGCGGCCTTGAAGTGCTCGTCGGCTGGGGCTTAATTGGCCTTGAGCCTCGTAGCGCGCTCGACCACGGGCCGAACGCTCCCAGCCCAAGATACCAATCGCAATGAGTAACATGAAAAGCCCCATGAGGGCCGCCGAATTCTGGTCCCCATAGCCAAACCAGGTTTTAAAGAGGCCCGTTGAAAGTGTCTGCACAGAAAAGAACGCGACGGTTCCATAGTCGGCCAGACACTCCATCACCACAAGCGCACTGCCTGCCACAATGGCGGGGCGGGCGACAGGCAGAACCACTCGAAAATAGGCCTGTGAGGCGGTAAGTCCAAGCGAGCGAGAGACCTCGGCAAGCGAGGTTGGACTGTCCTCAAAAGCTGACTTGGCAAGCAGGCTAACGTATGGGCTTAGCGCTGCACCAAGCACAAGGCAGGCTCCTGGAAGTGACCGAATCTCCGGCCAGGCCAAGCGCAAAAACTCCACCGAAAAGAAACCTGTCCCCAAAAGGGCCTCTCGAATAAGGGTGGAGAGCCAGCCCGAATAATCCAGCGCGTCGGTATAGGCAAAGGCAACGACATAGGCCGGCATTGCTAATGGCAAAATCATGGTCCATTGCACCCAGCGGCGAAGGGCGAACTCGTACTGTGTGCAGAACCAGGCCGGCGGCAGGCCAAGCAAAAGAGCAACAGCCAGCCCGCCAAGGCACAAAAGTAGGCTATTCCAGGCATATAGGGGAAGCACGGTCTGACCGAGCCAGGCAAGTGCAGATAGATCTTTTAGTGCAAGCAGCCCGAAGAGGCCAACTGCGAGCAGCGGCAGCGCAATGGCCACAATAAATCCGAACGACAATGCCCTAAGGGGTAGGGGGCTGTTCATGAGAAACGTAATGATAGTCGTTTTTGTCTAGCCCCAAGACAGAGAATGTCGAGCAGGCCAAAAGTGTATAATTTTG
>JAURFZ010000259.1 GCA_030834045.1 Burkholderiales bacterium | reverse complement strand
CATGAAAATGATGAGCAACACCAGCATCACGTCGATATACGGAACGACGTTGATCTCACTCATCGGGCGGCGGCCGCGCTTCAGCTGTGCCATGGCGCTGCTTTGACCTCAGCTTGCAGTGCGCGTCGCGTGACGCTGCAAAATGGTGGAGAACTCTTCCATGAAGGCGTCGTAACGACTCTCGAGACGCCACACTTGATCGGCGTAGCGGTTGTAGGCGACCACTGCAGGAATCGCGGCGAAGAGACCGATCGCCGTCGCAATCAATGCCTCGGCGATACCCGGCGCGACCGTCGCGAGCGTGGCCTGCTGCACGGACCCTAAGCCGACAAACGCATGCATGATGCCCCAGACGGTTCCAAAGAGACCCACGTAAGGACTCGTCGATCCGACCGTCGCCAGATTCGACAGCCCCTGCTCGAGATGCTCAATTTCTTTGATCTGTTGAGCCTTCATGGCACGTCGTGCGCCCTCGAGTAGAACGTCTGCATCATCGACGCCCTGCTGTTTCAGGCGTGCGAATTCACGGAAACCTGACTGAAAGATGCTGTCGATGCCCGCAGCTCGCCCACGCGCTTCGATGCTCTTG
>JAURFZ010000258.1 GCA_030834045.1 Burkholderiales bacterium | reverse complement strand
TCTCCAAATACACGAAGAGGAAATCGACGCTATTACCAACCTGAAGAAATTCTGTTAATTCGTAAAATTAGAGAACTTTTATATGATGAAGGTTATACAATCCAGGGTGCAAAACAAAAACTATCTAACAAACAATTTGTTAAAGACACCACTTCGCAGGAACAGATACAAAAAGCACAAGCAGAATTACCTTTAAATAATGAACCACTAACCAGCAAAGAGCCGGTAGAGAATCTAAAAAATCAGTTAGCAGATATTTTAAAAATCCTTAAAAGTTAGTTAATACATCGGGGCGTAGCGCAGCCTGGTAGCGCACTTGCATGGGGTGCAAGGGGTCGTGAGTTCGAAGCTCACCGTTCCGACCATATTATCTAATTAAGCGAAAGATACATCATGAAGTTATATGTTGATATTGGTAATTCAAAATCCAAATGGTCTTTAGTTGAAAATCAAATTGACCAGAGGTCGGGTTCCTTCTTTAATCATGATATTGAAGAATTTATTGGGCCTGACGATATTGATGAGGTGCTCATCGCAAGTGTGGGTCGTGAGGAATATGAAAATATTCTTATTTCTAAATTAAAATTTACATGCAAGAATATTATTTTTGCACAAAT
>JAURFZ010000257.1 GCA_030834045.1 Burkholderiales bacterium | reverse complement strand
TGGCCACATGCGCCATCTCCTCTAATGAGGGGGTAATCAGTCCTGACAAACCAATGATGTCAACATTTTCTTCTTTTGCCTTGTTTAATATTTCAGCGCAGGGCACCATCACGCCCATATTCACAACCTCAAAGTTATTACATTGAAGAACAACCGACACAATGTTCTTGCCGATATCATGGACATCGCCTTTGACGGTAGCAATCAGCATTTTTCCCTTGGGTTTTGATTTTTTTCCGGTTCTGGCTTCTTCCGCCTCTTTTTCTTTTTCAATGTAAGGAATTAAATGGGCAACAGCCTGCTTCATCACGCGCGCCGATTTAACCACCTGGGGCAGAAACATTTTGCCCTCCGCAAATAAATCTCCGACCACATTCATGCCATCCATTAGAGGGCCTTCAATCACATTGATGGGCCTTCCTCCCTGGTTAGCCACCTGAATTCGGGCTTCTTCGGTATCCTCTTCAATAAAATTGGTGATGCCATGAATTAAGGCATACTCAATTTTCTTTTCAACAGACACCGGATTATGTTCATCGCCCCGCCACTCGTCCGTCTCTTTTTCTTTTTTCTTACCTTGGAGTGATCCAGCAATATCAATCATCCGGTCCGTGGCATCGG
>JAURFZ010000256.1 GCA_030834045.1 Burkholderiales bacterium | reverse complement strand
AGGCATGCTGAAGGGAACGGTACTGGCTGCGGTCTTTGCCGCCTTCGTTGGCTATTCGGCCCTATCGATGCTGCGGGGAAAGAAACCCAAACCCGGCCGCGAGACACCCTCGACCCGTGGCCTTGGATTGGTGGGTTCTGGCATCGGATTTATCAGTGCCCTTTTAGGTGCAGGGGGCGGTTTTATTACCGTACCCTTTCTAACCTGGTGCAATGTGAAGTTGCATACGGCCGTGGGCGTCTCTGCCGGCATGGGTTTTCCCATCGCCCTTGGTGGCCTGACGGGCTACATTATTAGTGGCTGGAATGTCACGGGTCTTCCTGGTGGCTCCATTGGTTATATCTATGTTCCTGCGCTTATTATTCTGGTCATGGGGTCCATGTTGACGGCACCTTTCGGGGCAAAGGTTGCCCATATGCTCAATGTTGACTCACTTCGAAAATTTTTCGCTTATTTTCTTTTTCTTCTCGCTGCCTACATGTTCACCAAGGCCTTCTAAGCCCTTCGTTTTTAAGCTCAGCGTGCAGCGCTTAAAGTCTAGCCGGCTGAAAAGGTTGAGGCGAAACGCTCACGCAACAGATTCTTTTGAACCTTCCCCATGGCATTGCGTGGTAGTTCGGGCAAGAAAAATAAACGTTTAGGAAGCT
>JAURFZ010000255.1 GCA_030834045.1 Burkholderiales bacterium | reverse complement strand
GAGAGGCGAAGGTCTTAAGAATGAGATTTGGAATCGAAATGTCTACGGACCATACGCTAGAGGACGTGGGAAAGCAGTTTGATGTTACGCGTGAGCGGATCAGACAAATCGAGGCTAAAGCGCTTCGTAAGCTTCGGCACCCTTCCAGATCTGAGAGGTTGAAAAGCTTCATGGACAACAATAGCGGTAGCTAGTAAAGATTCTTTTGCGGTTAACGCTCGGTTAAAGTGGGCCTGTAGCTCAGTTGGTTAGAGCAGAGGACTCATAATCCTTTGGTCCTAGGTTCAAGTCCTAGCAGGCCCACCACTTCAACTTTGAAAAACTGCGTTTAAACAAAACGTCCTTCTCCATTTGAATATCTACCGTTTGACCTATACTGCGGGAATGATCTATCAACCCTATGTAGAAAAAGTGTCTCCTCGTCTACGGGATGTTGCGTTAGTGGCATTCTTTTTTTTGAGTACATTTTTTTTTAATAATGCAGGTGGAAAAGACTTAGAGGTTGGTCAAGTTTTTTCAGACTGTGATCGGTGCCCCGAACTTGTTGTAGTGCCTTTT
Source organism: Burkholderiales bacterium (assembly GCA_030834045.1). Classification (GTDB taxonomy): domain Bacteria; phylum Pseudomonadota; class Gammaproteobacteria; order Burkholderiales; family Burkholderiaceae_A; genus Hahnella. Next base: position 94 of record JAURFZ010000255.1, on the reverse strand, counting down.
GGGTCCTTCGAGATGCGGACTCCGCCTTGGGGTCCTGGAAGAGGACACAATGATGGATATTATTATCCCGTCTCTTTCCAATTAAATTTTGCGG
>JAURFZ010000254.1:393-674 GCA_030834045.1 Burkholderiales bacterium | reverse complement strand
GTTCAATCTGAGCCAGGATCAAACTCTTCAGTTTAATCTCTAACTTTGTAGATAACTTTAATAAATTAAAGTTATCAAATCGCTTGTGCTTTTTATACTCAAATTCATTTCAAGGTTGACTAGTTAATAAAAACTAGTGTGGTCTTGTCACAAATTTTGCGTAAGCACTTATATTTTGAGTCTTAAGCTTCGTAAGAAACTTAATTTGATCTCATCTATAAGCACCCACACTTATCAGTTGTTAAATTGTTAAAGAGCAAATATCAACATTGGTTGCGGGG
>JAURFZ010000254.1:0-383 GCA_030834045.1 Burkholderiales bacterium | reverse complement strand
CTGTGACCTTCGGGTTATGAGCCCGACGAGCTGCCAGACTGCTCCACCCCGCGATCGATAATCACGGCTATTTCTAGCCCTTTTGCATACATGACGCAAAGAGGTGGAATTCTAGCATCTTTTTGAATTTTGTGTCAATTTAAAAGACATTTTTTCTATAAAAAAACAGCTTAAAAAATTAACACCATGATCAACCAAATGTCGTGTCATTTCAGCGCAATACGCGAAAGACGCGAGACTATATCAAGCCGCCCAGGGAATGTCAAACAAAAATAATAATTTTTCCAATTATGTTACTTTATTAACAATTGATTGATGCGTTTTACGTAACTCACCGGGTCTTCAAGCTGTCCCCCTTCGGCCAATACAGCCTGGTCAAAAAT
>JAURFZ010000253.1 GCA_030834045.1 Burkholderiales bacterium | reverse complement strand
GACGAGCTGCAAGTTCAAATTGCAGTTCAGATGCAGCATTTCTCATTTGCTCAGTTAGAGAATCGATTAGTCCCAATAACTCGGCAAGCGGTAAGGCTACGAGTGATTTGGCATGTACGCCAACTGGAGTCTGACTCATTCCGCGCTTCTTATTTCCAGCAAGTAAAGCATTGGTGTCATCGCTCTCTTCAGCGATTAAATCGGTGATATCTGCAATTTTTTTACGAAGCGGCTGAGGATCAAGCCCTGCTGCAAGGTTATAGGCCACCTGCTTAGCTCTTCTTCGATTGGTTTCATCAATTGCTCTAGTCATGGAATCAGTGATCTTGTCGGCATACATATGAACCTCGCCTGAAACATTTCGGGCAGCGCGCCCAATAGTTTGAATTAGCGAGCGAGTTGAGCGCAGGAATCCCTCTTTATCAGCATCGAGAATTGCAACAAGTGATACTTCAGGAAGATCTAGACCCTCACGTAGCAAGTTGATTCCGATAAGAACATCGTATTCGCCAAGCCTTAATTCTCTAAGCAGTTCCACTCTTCTTAAAGTATCAACCTCTGAGTGCAAATATCGAACTCTGATTCCAGCATCTGTGAAGAAATCAGTTAAATCCTCTGCCATCTTCTTTGTCAGAGTTGTAACCAAGACCCGCTCATTCTTCTCAGCTCTTACCTTAATTTCTGACATTAAGTCATCGATT
>JAURFZ010000252.1 GCA_030834045.1 Burkholderiales bacterium | reverse complement strand
ATTTGTACTTAACCAAATCGGTGCTCGAATCCAGTCCATTCATCTCAAACGCATCGAAAACAAGTGTTGCGAACCCCTCACTACGCCATATACCCGCAGCAGATTTTTGATAGCCTTCAAGTCCACCTCCTCCATGGAGCAAAACAACGACAGGTGGCTTTTCACCTAGCTTATTGGCACCTCGGGAGGGTAGCTCCAAGGAAACTGATTTATGACAGTGATTAAAGGGAGCCATCTCCCCGTATACACGTGATGTCCTTCCAAAATTCTTAACTTCCACTTGTCCTTTAGTGAAAACTTGACAACCAGAAGAGTCCTGCGCTTGACAAACGGTGGCGGCGATGAGTAAAGCACCCGCTACAAAAAATTTTTTCATTGAGTCTTTCCGATCACAACCATGACGAAGGCCGCAAAATTGAGAGTGCTATGCTCGCATGAATTCGAGCGGCAGCGTCAGACTGCGCTATGAAAAGTGTCTACAGGTTTAGGGGAATGCCAGTAAAAGATTGACGGTGAGTTGGCAGAATATTACTATTTCGATAAGTATATTTGGAGCCGCAGCATGTGTCGTTTATTGATTCAAACATTTTTTATAACAGTCGCTGTCATGCCCCTCTCGGGAATGGCTGAAACTGCCAATCAGCTAACGCTAGTGGATGTTCATCGCCATGTTCAAAAATGGATATCGCCCTCAAAGCTGCAATC
>JAURFZ010000251.1:414-710 GCA_030834045.1 Burkholderiales bacterium | reverse complement strand
CGCCAGCGTTCAATCTGAGCCAGGATCAAACTCTTCAGTTTAATCTTGTCTATTACTAAAACTTTCTCAATAAATTAAGAAAGTTAGATAAATCGCTTTGTGCTTTTTTTAAAAACTCAAATTCATTCACAAGGTTAACTAGCCGAAGCTAGTGTGGTCTTGTTCACAAATTTGTGTAAGCACTATATTTTTTGAGTGTGATTGTAAACAATCACTGACCTCAATCAATAAGTACCCACACTTATCAGTTGCATATTGTTAAAGATCATTTCGATTGGTTGCGGGGACAGGATTTG
>JAURFZ010000251.1:0-404 GCA_030834045.1 Burkholderiales bacterium | reverse complement strand
CCTGTGACCTTCGGGTTATGAGCCCGACGAGCTGCCAGACTGCTCCACCCCGCGATCGAATAAATCACCACCAAATTATTATTTTCTGAGTGATTTTGGCACCCGTAGTGCCAAAGAAGCGAAACTATATCAGGTTTAAAACTACCTTGTCAAACACTTTATCGCTATTTTTTTATATTTTTTTGTTAACAGTTTGTAACAAAAATGAAGTTTACTTTGCTATAAATTTATTCACTTTATTCACATACCCAATTGGGTCTTCAAGTTGTCCGCCTTCCGCCAAGATTGCTTGATCAAAAATCACCGAAGCATAATCACTAAATAGTTGATTTTCATCAACTTTTTCTAATTTTTTAATTAATTCGTGATTCGGATTAATCTCTAAAATGGGTTTATTTTCAGGT
>JAURFZ010000250.1 GCA_030834045.1 Burkholderiales bacterium | reverse complement strand
GAAATCGTGGAGCTCCTTCTGCTTCATGGTAAGCGTGAACACATCGGGAGCGGGTTAATTCGATGCTCTTTTTTAAAGCGCAATCGACGCGAGATAGCAAAGGAGATCACGAGACACACGTCTATGAATTTAGACAAAGCACTCAGCTGCTATTTGGTTCAGTGTTGCGAAACTGGTGCTGTCGTCACTGTAGCGAAACGCTTCCACGAAACGCGCTTTCGTCGAAACGCGTAACGCATCACCCCAATAACCATAAGCTGTCCGTCTTCAAATGGTTTGAGACAGATGGGTTAATTTCTCAAAGGAGAGATTGGCTCATTGGTTTCAAAGTTTAAACGGTTTCAATTTGATGTTGTAGTCGCCTGCTTTGGATTGTTTGCTCTTTGATTGCTCTCCTCTCTTCAAGTATCGACTCACCCCTGCCAAAGTACACATCTGCTGGGGTCAGGTTGCTCAGGCTTTCGTGATAGCGCTGGTGGTTGTAGTACTCCACAAACGCATTCACCGAGTGCTCTAGCTCTCCTGGCAAGTGGTAGTGCTCTAGCAAGACGCAGTTCTTCAGGGTCTGATGCCATCTCTCAATCTTGCCCTGAGTCTGCGGGTGATTAGGCGCTCCCCTGACATGACCCATCCCCTGGCCCTTGAGCCAAAGCGCTAACTCCTGCGAGATGTAGCATGGCCCGTTATCACTCAGCAGGCGCGGTCTATGTTCAACCC
>JAURFZ010000024.1 GCA_030834045.1 Burkholderiales bacterium | reverse complement strand
TGAAGCTGGCGAACCATGGCCAAAATGTCCTGACAGTACTGATCAATACGGTAGTACTGAGGGTCGTTGAGCCAGTCGGAGTTGCCCCGGCCAACAATGTCTGGGGCTAATACACGCATGCCGTCCGCAGAAAGGGCCTGCGCAAGCGCTTGAAAATCGCCTGAGTTGCGTGTGAGGCCATGCACACAGACCACCACGGGACCCGTCTGACCCACGCCCCATTCCCGAACCATCATGGCGTGGCTGGCTGCAGGGCTTTGGCACTGAATTGTGTGTTGCTGCATTGAGTTGCTCATTTTTGGCTATTCTCTCGGTCTGACATTGAAAGGATACTGGTATGAAAATGCTTGCAGGAAAAAAAGCCTTGGTGACGGGTTCAACAAGCGGAATTGGTCTGGCTATGGCAAGTGCCCTCGCCGATGAAGGGGCGGATATTTACCTCAACGGCTTTGGAGAGGCCGCAGGCATTGAGGCAATTAAGAAAGAGCTCCAATCAAAGTCTGTGTCGGTGGATTACTTCGCCGCGGATATGTCAAAGCCCGATGAAATTATGGCTATGATGGCCGATATCGGATCACGCCATGGCGGCATCGATATTCTTATTAATAACGCCGGTATTCAGCATGTCAGCCCCATCGATAGCTTTGATCCCAAGCTCTGGGACGCCATTCTTGCAATTAACCTCAGTTCGGCCTTCCACACCATTCGTGCCGCCCTTCCGGGCATGAAAGCGCGTGGCTTTGGCCGTATTGTCAACATTGCCTCTGTGCATGGCCTTGTCGCCTCCGCAAATAAAAGTGCCTATGTCGCAGCCAAGCACGGGCTTGTTGGTCTCACAAAAACTGTTGCACTTGAGACAGCCTCAACGCCTGTTACCTGCAATGCCATCTGTCCGGGCTGGGTGCTGACACCCCTGGTTCAGAAACAGGTGGATGCGCGCATGGCCAATGAGGGGCTGAGCCTTGAAGAGGCGAAGCATGTTCTTTTAATTGAAAAGCAGCCTTCGGGGGAGTTCGTTCAGCCCGAACAACTTGCAAGCCTTGCGGTCTACCTCTGCTCTCCCCAGGCAAGCCAGGTACGAGGTGCCGCCTGGAACATGGATGGGGGCTGGGCCGCGCAGTAGGTCTGCATCAACGTCTGCTCCTGCTCGGTTGTGGCGCCCAAGGGCCGAGGGCGATGCCAGAGGCGCCTGCGATCTTTACGTGCGCAGGCAAACAAAGGCTCCCCTTGAGCCGACCAGTTCAGGCGAAGCGCCCCAAGAAGGTCGGTACGCAAAAAGGCAACCTCTTCGGTCGTAAGCCGTTCAATCACATCGGGGTGGGGATGACCAAACCGATTGCGATAGCCCGACTGGGTAACGGCTGCCTTCGGTCGAAGCCTCTGCAGAAGCAGCCGACTTGTGGAGCCACGGCTTCCATGGTGGGGGGCCATCATCACCAAAGGCGTGTTGCCACGGCTTGACGAGGTCTGGTGCAACCAAGGCATGCGTTCGGCCATCTCGTCTTCAACGGCTACCGGAATATCCCCCGTTAACAACAGTCGACGCCCTTGAGTATCGACAACTTCTAGAACGCAGGAATCCTCGTTTGCGCCGGGGGTCCATTGCATGGTCGGGGCTTCAAAGGGATAAAGAAAACGAAACCAGACCCCGTCCCAGACCCAGGAACGACCCAGCCGACAAAAGGTTGTGTCGAGGCCTTGCACCTGATAGCTCGTGTAAACATGGCTTGGGCGGTGCGATACGAACAGATCGGCAAGGCCCGAGGAATGATCATCGTCACGATGCGAGATAACCAGGGCATCAAGCCTGCGAATGCCCTGCGCAAAAAGCTGAGGAATGACCACGCGCTGGGCAGAATTCGATGTTCCGTGGCTTGGTCCCGTGTCATACACGAGGCTATGGTTACTGGTCTGCACCACCACTGAAGTGCCCTGCCCAACATCCAAAAAGCTTGCCTGAAACTCGCCCATTGAAGGCTTCGAACCACTCGGTATGAAAAGGGCTAAAACACCAAGCGACGCAAGCCAGCGCAGCCGTTTAGATGGATGTGTGAAGACGACAAATACCGAGATACAGCTAAGGACACTGGCCCAGACAGGTGGAGCATGCCAGGCCAACGACGCCCAGCTAAGCTCCGCTAAGAATTGCAAAAAATCGTAGAGCCAGACAAAGACAAGATGACCAACATACAAAAAGGCATGGACGTTAAAGAAGGCAAAGACGGACCCGAGCATCGCCAAGGGAGTCACCAGAAACGTAACAACGGGAATGGCAAGCGCATTGGCAATGGGGCCAATGACTGACAACTGTTGGAAGAGCGCGATGGTTAAAGGCGCAATCCCCAGCGTAATGGCCAGCTGCGCCTTCACCGCAGCGCGCAGGCCTTGGCTTGAGCCCGAGAGCCCAAACAGAATGCCCACAGCAAAAAACGAAAGCCAGAAGCCCACCGACAGCGGAGCAATGGGATCAACCACAAGCACGGCTAAAAGGGTGACCGCGAGAATCGCCCAGGATCGACTCTCAAGGCCGACAACCGCGGCAAGACTTGCAATGGTGACCATGGTGGCTGTGCGCTGGGCTGGAATGTTGAAGCCCGCTAGAAAGGCATAAGCCACTGCGGCAAGGCTTGCCATAACGGCGGCGGCAACAGGCGCCGGAACCCGAAGAGCAAGTGAGCTGCCCGAACGGGCAAGCAGCCGCCAGGCCCAGGCCGTGAGAAACCTTGCAATCACAGCAAACATGGTCACATGCATGCCCGAGATCGACATGAGATGTGAGACGCCCGTTACCGAGAAGACCTGCCATTGGTCGCGCGCAATGGAGCGCTGATCGCCCACAACCAGGCCCGCCATAATGGGTGCAAATTTTTCTTCGGCAAGCGAATCAAAAATGGCTGACCGAATAGCATGCCGTAGACGATCCACCTGAGTGCTCAAGGCATCGGACCACGTAAGTTCGTAGCCCTGCTGAACCCTCACCGCGGATTTCACGCTACCTGTTGCCTGCATACGGTTTTCAAACATCCAGGTCTCAAAATCAAAGCCCGTAAAGTTCACGGGCCCTGATGCAGGCCGAAGTCGAAGCTCAGCTCTGTAACGGTCGCCTGGGGCGAGGCCTGCCGGAAGCTCGCCGCTCAGCCAGCTTAGGCTCGCATCAAAACGTTTGAAGGCCGGCCCTTCGGACCCAATCGCAGCAACCCGCGCCTGAAACTGCCACCGGGCAGGCCTTGAAGGGCCTGCCGGTTCAAAGACTGGAAGATCAAGTACCAGTAGGTCAACGACAACAGGCCCCTCAAACAGCTGGGCCGGTGGGGCCTGATCGAGGATGGCCTGAACACGAACACCGGTGTAGGCCGCAGCAAAAAGAAGCGAAGCCAGCAGAACAAAGACACCGAAGAACCGGCGCGTAGCGACAAGGCAGGCGAGAAAAAGGCTCGCAAGCGCAAGACCAAAAAGAGGTGCTGAAAGGTTGTGGGGGGCCCATTGCAAATAGCCCACAACGCCAAGCAGCACCGACAGCGCAAGGCCGTAGACACTGAGCAGCACGACAGTGAGCTAGAAAAAAGTACTTAGACGGGGCAAGGCTCGTAAGGCATTTGCGCTTGAGGCTCTTCCAACATCCTCAATGCTGCAACCTCGAAGTCCCGCCATGCAATGCGCAATGCCTACGATCTCTTTGGGCTGATTCGGTTCGTCCTTCGCTCGCCATTCGGGTGAAATATCCGGACTGTCTGTCTCAAGCACCCAGTCATCCTCGGAGAGCCAAGAGGCAAGATGGCGAATGCGCAGAGCACGGGTGTAGGTCATTGCGCCACCAAAGCCTAGAACGAGTCCCTGAGCGACATAGGCCTGAGCCTGTTGTTCGCTTCCATTAAAGGCATGGGCGATACCTTGGCGAATGCCAAAACGACGAAGACCGGCTACAACCTGGTCTTGAGCCTTGCGAACATGCAAGACAACGGGAAGCTCGTAATGACGAGCAAGGCGAAGTTGTTCAATAAAGAAATGGTTCATACGGTCCTGGCGCAGTCCTTGTTCGAAGAGATCAAGGCCAATCTCCCCCACGGCAAGAAGGCGTGGGTCGGCGTGATGGGCCTCGAGCTGATTCTTAAGCAGCACCAGGGCCTGCTCTTCTAGACCATTGACCGAACAGGGGTGAAGTCCAAGGCAGTAGCCAACGCCTGGGAGCGAATGGGCAAGCTCACGAACAGCCTCGAAGTTACTGGGTTCGACAGCCGGAACGACAATGACGCCCACACCCTGCTGGCGAGCCTGCTCAGCCTGCTGCGCCGGCTGGGGTAGAAAATCGAGATGACAATGGGTATCGACAAACATGGTTGCCGCCTAACAAAAACTAGGCCTGCAAAGGGCTTGTCACGGGAAGGCTGGTCATGGCAAAACGCTGATCGCAACGGTTTGCGAAGTGCAGGTCGTGGGTGACGATAACCAAACCTGCCTTAGCCTCACGACAACGATCAACGAGTAGCTCAAACACCCGCTCAGCAGTATCGCGATCGAGGTTGCCCGTTGGCTCATCGGCAAGAACAAGCGAGGGCGCGTTTACAAGCGCTCGTGCAATGGCTACGCGCTGACGCTCACCACCCGAGAGCCTGGAGGGAGGGTGGTCAAGTCTGCTTTCCAGCCCAACCCGCCCAAGCCAGTCGCTCGCCTGCCTCATGGCCTTTAGCCTTGGCTCTCGGCGAATTAGCAGGGGCATGGCCACATTCTCAAGTGCCGAGCATTCCTCAAGCAGATGATGGAACTGGTAGACAAAACCGAGCTTTTTATTTCTTAGTAGGGTTCTCTGGGCATCTGTAAGCTCGTAGATAGACTGGCCCTCAATGAAGACCTGGCCCGATGTTGGTTTATCGAGGCCACCAAGCAGATGCAGCAAGGTGCTCTTGCCAACCCCCGAGGGCCCAATGACGGCAAGGCTTTGGCCTGCCACAAGCTCCAGACTTAAGTCTTCGAAGGGTACGACCTCGCGAGGGCCATCCGAATACCGGCGGGTCAGGCCCACAGCACGAAGAACTGCGACACCCGGCAGGACAGCCTCTTTAGTCATAGCGAAGGGCCTCGGCGGGATCAATAACCGAGGCACGCCAGCTGGGATAGAGCGTTGCCAAGAAGGAGAGAACCAGTGCGGTTGGACCAATGGCCAGAACGTCTTGCCACTGAAGATCGGATGGCAGGCTTTCAATAAGGTAGATGCCCTTAGGTAGAAGCTGGAACCCGAAGGCATGCTCCACCGCCCCAACAATGGAGTCAATGTAGACAGCACCCAGCACCCCTAGCAAGAGCCCAAATCCCACACCCAGCAGCCCCAGAAAAGCCCCCTGAATAACAAAGATGGCCATCACAGAGCCTCGGCTTGCACCAACGGTTCTTAAAATGGCAATGTCGGAACGCTTGTCCATAACGGTCATGACCAGCATGGAAACAAGATTGAATGCAGCCACAGCAATAATGAGCATCAAAATGATAAACATCATGCGCTTCTCAATTTGAACGGCTGCAAACCAGTTCCGATTCTCAAGCGTCCAGTCGCGCACAATGGCCCCGCTGGGTAATCTAGGCTCAAGCTCAATGCGCACAAAAGGAGCCTCATGCATATCCGACAGGCGAGCGCGAAGCCCCTCTGTCACCTGATTGCGAAAGAAACGGCTTGCATCGCTTTGATGAATAAAAACAAGTGAGGAGTCGTACTCGAAGTGGCCCGAGCTAAAAAGCGCAACAAGCTGAAACGCCTTCATACGAGGTAAAACACCGGCCGGACCCGAGGCCGGGTCGGCGGTTACCACCATGACCGAATCTCCCAAGGAGAGATTCAAGGAAAGCGCAAGGTCACGGCCCATGACAAGGCCAAACCGGCCCGACTCAAGGGAGCTCAACTCACCTGCCACAAGCTGACTTAGCGCTGGACTTACCGCAGGCTCGACGGCTGGATCAACGCCCCGTACCATCACTCCGCGAATCTGATCGCCGGCAGAAAGCATGGCCTGCCCTACAACGAAGGGGGCTGTGGCCAAAACCTTCGGATGGGAAGAAAGCGTTTGGCCTACAGTAGACCAGTCAACATTGCGCTCTGGCAGGCTTATGACCTCAAGGTGCGAGAGCACCCCAAGCATGCGGTCGCGCACCTCCTTCTGAAAACCATTCATCACAGAAAGCACGATGATGAGGGCGGCAACGCCAAGCGCAATTCCCACCGTGGCGAGCGCGGAAATAAAACTAACGAATCGGGAGCTGCGCCCCGAACGTATGTAACGAAGCCCTAAAAGTAGTTCGTACGGCATGGCCTGCAGTTTGCCATACTGAAGCGCATGACCCCTCCTTCCCATAGCTCCAACCACAATCAAATAAAAAAACTCGCTCGCCTCATCGACCGGGCGGGTTCCATTCTTGTGGTTGACGCCGCGCTAATTAGTCCGTCCGAACGCGAGCAGATTGAGCGGGGGAGCCGTGGCGAAACGCCATGGCTTGATGCAATGGCCCAGTGGGACCCGCAGTTGCATGCCATGCTTGCCGAGCTAAGCTTGAAGTCGCTGGGCTGGGGCAGCCTTCAGCAGCCCCCCGAATACCCGAAACCCGCTTATGCGGAGCTGTTTGAGGCCAGCCTTCGCGAACTTGGCCTGCTTACCCCGCAGCAGCAGCCGCCTTGGGCCTATTGGCAGGCCACGGCAGAAGGCCTTGCCCCCGAGCCCCAGAGGCACTGGATGGCCGTTGAGCCCTGCCAATGGCTTGTATCAACCCAGCAGGTTCAGCTACGGCTGTGTCGCCCACATCAGCCACTGAGCCCCCAGCTTGTTAAAACAATTAAGGCTGCGCTTGATTGGCTTGATGCTAGCCTTGCCCTTAGCCCCTCGGGTCGTGCCTACCTTGGTTTTGAGAAGCCCTTTGACCTGCAATCGGCATGGCCCGAGACCTTGGAAGGGCTTGGCGCCGATGGCTTTCTGCCACAAGGCAGTCAGGCTGGCGACTGGCGACGGTTCGTGACCGAGCTTGAAATGGCCCTTGCTATGACCCCCGACTCAAGCAACACCCAAAGCCTCTGGCCCTGGGGAATGGGGGCGCCCTTGGCTCCCGGCTCCCCGGTTACCTTCGAAAAGGAAACGGGCCGTGAAGAATCGGGCTCTGCCCTCTTTCAGGCTGCTGACCTTACCAACGTACCCCTGCCGTTTCAGGGCCTGCACCAGTGGCTCGCGGGCCAGGGCCAGCGGGTCAATATGCAGTGGCGATCTTTTAAAAAAGTGCAGAGCGTTGAGGAATGGCTTGCCGAATGGGCTTTAGTCTTGGCAGACATCCAGGCCTTAAGACGTCACTGCATGGCAGCCAATGGCCGGCCTGGAAGACCTTGGGCCGTGCTTTTGCAGGACCAATGGTCATATAAGCTTTATGTGCAGCCTGAAGGCAGGAACGGACAGGCCAACCCGGCCTTCCCAAGTAGGGTCGGGCTAATCGAAAGTCTTCGGGGCCTAACCCGGAAACTCTTCACATCCCAGGGCGGTATAGGCAAAAAGAACCATCCGCTGCTGAAGTTGCTTCAGCTTGCAAGCTGGGACGATCGAAATACAGGCTGAGCCCATGAAGCACCAAGAGCGTCAGCTGAACCAAGATCTTTTCACAAACCTTCTGGCCAGCGGCTGCCACGAGTTGTTGGCAAACTGCCTCGCACGTCGCAGCCTTCACTGCGCAGAGGACCAGGCCATTCAGCTTAGCCGGCTTCCACCCGCACGAGCCCTCAAAGACATGGAGGCTGCGAGTCAACGGGTGCTCCTGGCGATTGATCGCGCTGAACCCATTGTTGTTGTGGGCGACTACGATGCCGATGGCGCAACCGCCACTGCAACGCTAGTGCTCGGCCTTCGGCGTATGGGTGCTACCTGCCATTTTGTTGTGCCCGATCGATTTCGTCTTGGCTACGGACTCTCGCGGGCACTTATTGAAGAGCTACTTACAAAAACCCGCAAGACCAGCACCGCGCCTGGGCTCATCATTACCGTTGATAACGGCATTAACGCCGTCGAGGCGGTGGCCTATGCGAAGTCTGAAGGCCTTGAGGTGATTGTTACCGATCATCATCTTCCCGGAGCCCGTCGACCCGACTGCCTCGTGGTGGATCCTCATCGCGAGGACTGCAGCTTCCCTTTTAAGACCATCGCAGGCGTTGGCCTTGCCTTCTATCTGCTTATTGCCGTCAGGACGCTTCTTGTTAAGACAAAGCCCGAGGCCCAGCCGGTCCGAATTGATGATCTTCTTCCGCTTGTTGCGATGGGCACGGTCGCAGACCTTGTAAGGCTTTGTGCAGACAATCGGCGTCTTGTGCAGCAGGGCCTGGTTAGACTGCGCCAAGGCATCGCGCCCTTAGGGCTTTTAGCCATGTTTGAGGCTGCAGGACGGGACGCAAGCCAGGCAGTCGCCAATGACTTCGGCTTTGCGATTGCTCCAATGCTCAATGCGGCCGGACGGTTAACCGAGATGTCACTTGGTATTTATTGCCTTATGGAAGCCGACCCAACACGCGCAAAGGCCATGGCCGAGGAACTGCGAGAGCTGAACCAGGCGCGCAAACGCATTCAACAAGAGCAGTCCGAGCAGGCCCTGGCTATGTCGCAGCTGATGCTTAACGAGGCTCCCGAATCCAATTTATTGGTTGTAAGTCATGCCGACTGGCACGAGGGCATTGTGGGTCTTATTGCGAGCCGGTTAAAAGAGCGCTGGGGAGTACCTGTATTTGCATTCGCCCCCTCCCGTGAAAACCCGGACCTTCTTAAGGGCTCAGGAAGATCGGTGGGTGGAATTCATCTTCGTGACTGCCTCGCCCGGGTCGATAGCCTTGAGCCAGGTCTCTTGGATCGTTTCGGAGGGCATGCCATGGCTGCAGGACTCACACTTGAACGAAACCGGCTCAAAGACTTCAACCAACGTTTTAATCAGGCTGTGAAGGAGTTGTACGAAAACTCAGGGGCTCTGCTTGCCACGGGCTGCATTCTGACCGACGGAGAACTGCGGGCAGATCAGCTCTGCCTCGAGAGCGCAATTGCCCTTGAAGATCAGGTCTGGGGTCAAGGCTTTGAGCCCCCCCTCTTCGAAAACCATTTTCAGGTCTTGCATCAACGACCCTTGAAAGAGCGTCATCAAAGGCTTCGCCTTGGCCTTCTTACTAAAACTGGCGAGCCTTGGGCGGGCGAACCCCTTGAGGCCATTTGGTTTAATGCGCCACCTACGGTGGAGACCATCCTGCATCTTGCCTACCGTCTAGGCGTTAACCGTTTCCGCGGCTGGCCAGAGCTGCAGCTTGAGATCGTCGCCGATCTCAGAAATGAGCAGTTACAATAAGAGCGATGGAAGCCGAAAAAAGAAACGCCCTCACCTCTCAGCTCGAGGACATCAAAACCCGCCTGACCGACCTTCGGAGGTTTCTTTGACTTCGATAAAAAGTCACAGCGTCTTGAAGAAGTTGTTCGTCTAAGCGAAGACCCCAGCATATGGAGCGATCGAAAAAAATCGCTTGAACTTAGCCAAGAACGTAAGGCTCTTGAGAGCGTTGTAGTCACGCTCCGTGAGCTCGAGGCAGACCTTTTGGCAAGCATCGAGCTCTTTGAGCTTGCCCAAGACGAGCTTGACAACGAGACACTCGCCTCCATTGCAGACGACGCCCTTGGCCTGGAATCAGGCGTGGCGGCTTTGGAATTTCGGCGAATGTTTTCCAACCCTGCTGACCCACTGAATTGCTTTGTTGATATTCAGGCTGGGGCGGGAGGCACCGAGGCTTGTGACTGGGCCTCCATGCTGCTGCGGCAATACCTTCGTTACTGCGAGAACAAGGGCTTTAAAACCGAACTGCTTGAGGAGTCTGAGGGGGATGTTGCGGGCATTAAGTCAGCCACCCTTAAGGTGAACGGCCACTATGCCTTTGGCTTTCTGCGAACAGAAACAGGGGTGCACCGACTTGTTCGCAAATCGCCCTTCGACTCCAGCGGAGGCCGCCACACCTCCTTTGCCTCACTTTTTGTCTACCCCGAGGTCGATGACTCGTTTGAAGTGGATATCAACCCCGCAGACGTTCGTATCGACACCTACAGAGCCTCGGGTGCGGGTGGTCAACACATCAACAAGACCGACTCTGCCGTTCGAATGACCCACATTCCCACCGGAATTGTTGTGCAGTGTCAGAACGACCGATCGCAGCACCGAAACCGCGATGAGGCCTGGAAGATGCTGAAATCAAGGCTTTTTGAGCACGAGATGCGCAAACGCATGGCAGAGCAACAAAAGCTCGAGGACAGCAAGACCGATGTAGGCTGGGGTCATCAGATTCGCAGTTACGTTCTTGATCAGTCCCGAATCAAAGACCTACGAACAGGCGTTGAAATTTCAAACACTCAGAAAGTTCTTGATGGTGACCTCGATCCTTTCATTGAGGCAAGCCTAAAACACGGGCTCTGAAGGTCCAGCCAAAAAACAGTTATGTACCCATAGAACGCCTGCAGCTTTTTTCCCTGTCCCATTTTTCTCAGACATTGCCATCGCCCACCATGACCCAGCCCGATAACCACGACCAGACCTCTTCAACCCCACAGGCCCAGGACGAAAACCAGCTCATAGCCGAGCGTCGTCAGAAGCTTGCGGCTATTCGTGCCAAGGGTGGGCCAGCCTTCCCAAACGATGCAAACCCAAGCCACCGTGCGGCCGAACTTCTTAAGAGCTACGACAACCACTCCCGCGAGGACCTTGAGGCAACGCCCGTTCAGGTTGCAATCGCGGGGCGTGTGATGTTGAAGCGTATTCAGGGAAAGGCCAGTTTTCTAACCATTGCAGACAGCTCGGGGCGGCTTCAGGTGTACTTAAATGATGAAACGGTTGGAGAAGATAAACACGCCGAAGTCAAGCGCTACGACCTTGGCGATATTGTCGAGGCGGGCGGAGAACTGTTTAAAACCATGAAGGGCGAGCTCTCTGTGCGTTGTCGCTCAATTCGCCTACTTACGAAAAGCCTGCGGCCTCTGCCGGATAAGTTTCATGGGCTCAGCGATACCGAAACGCGTTATCGCCAACGTTATGTTGATCTTCTTGTTAATGAGGACACCCAAAAGACGTTTTTGGCACGCTCGTTGACGCTTACCAGCCTTCGTCGGTTCATGACCGAGCATAAGTTTTTGGAAGTGGAGACACCCATGCTGCATCCAATTCCAGGGGGTGCAGCCGCCAAACCCTTTATCACCCATCACAACGCCTTAAGCCAGGACATGTACCTTCGCATTGCGCCCGAGCTTTACCTTAAACGACTTATTGTGGGCGGGTTCGAGCGCGTCTTTGAGGTCAATCGCAACTTCCGAAATGAAGGGCTTAGCCCTCGCCATAATCCTGAGTTCACGATGATGGAGTTCTATGCGGCCTATACGAACTACCAATGGCTAATGGACTTCACAGAACAAATGCTGCGCCAAGTTGCGAAGGCAGTTACGGGTTCGACCAGCATGCAGTACCAAGGTAAGTTGCTTGATTTCAGTAAACCATTTACCCGCCGCACCATTGTTCAGGCCATTGAAGAAAATGCACCTGAGGTTGCAGGCATTGACCTTCACAATGAAAACAGTCTTCGCTTGGAACTTCAGAAGCGAGGCGTTGACATAAAGGGGCCCGTTATGTCGCGTGCCGGTATTGGGGCTCTTCAGCTCGCACTGTTTGAAGAGGTTGCTGAATCTCGGCTCTGGAACCCAACCTTTATTGTTGACTATCCGGTTGAGGTCTCCCCTCTTGCCCGTGCCTCCGATTCCAACCCCAGCATTACGGAAAGATTCGAGCTTTTCATTACAGGCCGCGAGATTGCAAACGGATTTTCCGAGCTTAACGATGCCGAGGATCAGGCTGCTCGATTTCAGGCTCAGGTTGAGGCAAAGGAGGCGGGTGATGAGGAGGCGATGTTCTACGACGCCGACTACATTCGAGCCCTCGAGTACGGCATGCCCCCCACAGGCGGTTGCGGCATTGGCATTGACAGGCTCGTTATGCTTCTTACCGACAGCCCAAGCATTCGCGACGTAATTTTATTCCCGGCTCTAAAACGCGAGGACGCCTAAAGAGTTAGTGGTTCTCGCGGGCATGGTTAATGGTGTAGCGAGGCAGTTCAATCTCGAGGTCGGTTGTGAAAAGCTGCACCTGGCAAGAAAGCCGTGACTGAGATGTTAAACCCCAGGCGCGATCAAGAAGGTCGTCCTCATCTTCGGTGGATGGCTCCAGCGACTGAAAGCCCTTACGTACAATGACGTGACAGGTTGTACAGGCCCGAGACAGCTCGCAGGCATGCTCAATTTCAATATGATTTTTTAACAGCAGCCTGCAAAGGTTTTCACCCGGCTCCGCCTCAAGGCTGGCCCCGTCTGGGCAGATATCAGGGTGAGGAAGAATGGTTATTCGCGGCATACCTAGGCTTTACGAAAGATCCGACTAAAGGTTTTCAATGGACTGCCCGGTAAGGGCCTGGGAAACCGCCCGATTCATGCGGCGCTCGGCAAACGGATCAGCAAGCCCGCCAAGGCGTTCAGAGGCTGCTACCAAAGCCTCGCGATCTTGGGACGCACAAACCTTCCTAGCCTGGGTTACCTCGTTATCTAAGGTCTGCCTCTCCTGCTCACTTAGAAGATCGCCATCTTGCTCAAGGGCTGCGGAGATCGCCTCAAGGAGCTGTTCAAGATCAAGCAGAGCCTCTCGAACAGCTCGCTGTTGCATATCTTCGCGAGAATGAGCCACTGCCTGCTCGAGCATGCTGGCAATCTCGTCATCTGTAAGCCCGTACGAGGGGCGAACTTCAATTTGAGCCGAGACGCCTGAGCGTGTCTCAAGCGCTGAGACCTGCAAAAGCCCGTCCGCATCCACCTGGAAGGTGATTCGGATACGCGCGGCACCCGCCACCATGGGTGGAATACCCTTGAGTTCAAACCGGGCAAGCGAGCGACAGTCGGCGACAGTCTCACGCTCGCCCTGCACCACATGAATGGCCATTGACGTCTGCCCGTCCTTGAAGGTTGTGAACTCTTGAGCGCGTGCCACCGGAATGGGCGTGTTGCGCGGAAGAATTCGCTCAGCAAGCCCTCCCATGGTCTCGATACCGAGGCTTAAGGCAAGCACATCAAGAAGCAGCCAGCCATCGCTAGCAAGGGCATTGCCTGCAAGAAGATGCGCCTGTGAGGCCGCCCCAAGCGCAACAACCTGATCGGGGTCGATGGTGTCTTTAAGGCAGTCACCAAACAAATGACGCACAGCCAGCCGAACATTGAGAAGCCGGCTTGACCCCCCCACCATCACCACACCTTGAACATCACTGGGATTAAGACGAGCAGCTTGAAGGGTCTGACGACAGGCGGCGAGAGCCCTTTCGACAAGCTCCATGGTTAGGCTGGCAAACCCCTGACGAGAGATTGCGAGCGTCAGCCTGGTTTGAGCATCGAGCTCGAAGACTTCAGAGATTTCTTTCGTATCGGAATCAAGCTCGAGTAAAGCCTCTTTGCTTGACCGCGCAAGCCCAAGCAGAGTACGCCACTGAGAATGCTCAAGCCTGTCTGGCGAGAGACCGTTAGCAGACAGCCATGCCTGGGCAAGCAGGCGGTCGAAGTCATCGCCGCCCAGCTGCGAATCACCCCCGGTTGCCACCACTTCAAAGACACCCTTGGTTAACTTCAGAACAGAAACGTCGAAGGTACCGCCACCGAGGTCGAAGACAACGTAGGTGCCCTCAGCACCCGTCTC
>JAURFZ010000249.1 GCA_030834045.1 Burkholderiales bacterium | reverse complement strand
CTGTCGGTCGGTCGATTTTTTTGGTGATTCGGCAGTCTGTCTAAGGCTTGCCCAAGGGCTTGTCGCCCGGGGGGCGCAGGTTCGAATTCTTGCAGACCCTCGGGCGCTTGCGCATCTGCAGAACATGGCGCCCGCCTGTGCCTGGGAGTCGCCACAAGGGTTTGTCGCAACAAGTGCACTGGCCTACTGGGCCATGGACGACCTCTGCACGCTTGGTCACGACCTTCCCCTGCAACGCGCAGATGTGCTTCTTGAGGCCTTTCAGGTGGAGGTCCCTCAGGCCATCTTTAATCAACTGCCCCAAGCAACACTGCGCTATCTGGTTGACTACCTTGCCCTTGAGGAGTGGACGACAGACTGCCAGTGGATGGCCGCCCCCGACCCCGTTTATCCAAAGAAGCCCAGGTATTGGCTGGCGCCATCCCTGCGTCAAGATGGCCCAGGAGTTATTCAGGGTGAGCGGCCGGCGGCTGGCGGCCCGGGTTTTCAAGCCAATCGACAAGCCCTGCGTCGCAGTATGATCGCTCGGTGCTACCAGGCCTTGAGCGCCGATCAACGCTCGAGCCGGAATCAGCACGAGGAGGACGAGGCTGTTTTCCTGGTCTTTGCCTACTGCTACCCCAACACACCCTTGCCCGAGTTTGCGCTGAGTCTGGCTCGTGCGCTGGGGCAGTTAAGAGAGGGTGGAGAGGGTGCGGAGAATCAGGCACAGGCAGGC
>JAURFZ010000248.1 GCA_030834045.1 Burkholderiales bacterium | reverse complement strand
CAGGTGATTCATCGCAACCTGCAAGAAGAGATCCAAGCATCACGGTATCGGCACCTGAAACAATTGCTTTGGCGATATCTCCCGAGTATTGCAAGCCGCCATCTGCAATCAATGGAATATCAGCTTTCTGACATGCCTTAGCTGCCTCCATAATTGCAGTTATCTGAGGAACTCCAACGCCAGCAACAATTCGTGTGGTGCAGATAGATCCCGGTCCTACTCCAACTTTAACCGCATCTGCTCCTGCATTAATTAGCGCTTGAGCTCCTGCTCTAGTTGCAACATTTCCACCAATTACTTCTTGTCTTGGAAAGTGCTTCTTAATTCTCACTATCGCATCTAAAACTGCTCGGTGATGGCCATGGGCAGTATCAACCACAATTACATCAACGCCAGCGCCAATTAGCGCCTCAGCTCGTTCAAATCCATCTTCGCCAACGCCAACTGCTGCTCCAACTCTTAGATTTGCTCCTTTAACTAACTTCACATGAGTTACTTGTTCATCGATAGCAAGGTTTCTATGGATAATTCCAATACCGCCAGCTTTAGCCATAGCAATTGCCATTGCTGATTCAGTCACAGTATCCATCGCCGAGGAGATTAAAGGGATATCTAATTGGATCGAGCGGGTAAGAAAAGTCTTTGTTTCAACCTCTGAGGGCACTACCTCTGATGCATCTGGAAGCAGGAGAACGTCATCGTAGGTAAGGCCAAGCATTGCGACCTTCTCATT
>JAURFZ010000247.1 GCA_030834045.1 Burkholderiales bacterium | reverse complement strand
AACGACCCTGCAACGGCTTCGAGCTGAGAACAAAAAACTTCGAGCATCCTTGTTGTCCGCGGAAGAGAAAAATCGCCAGCTCCAGTCACGTATCGACCAGGCAAGCGAGCGGCTTGAAAACCTTCTTCACACAAAAGCCTAACCCTGGCAACCCCTGCCTTTTTCGTCTACCACCTACGAGTAACCCTTGCCAACAAGCCGAACAACTAAGCAACATGAGATCGAGGTTCAGATCATGGACCGCCCCTACCGGCTCGCCTGCGAGCCTGATGAAAAACCTCTGTTGCTCGAATGCGTTGGACTTGTGGACACCCGCATGCGGCAAATTAAGCAAAACAGCCGGCTAACGGGAACCGACCGCATCGCAGTCATGGTGGCACTGACCCTTGCACGCGAACTCTTAGTTGGCGGCCAGTCGGCCGGGCTCTCGGAGTCCGACTTAAAGGCTCGCCTCCAGTCTCTCATTGACCTCACCGAAGAGGCGCTGGCCCCCCAAGAAAAGCTCTTCGACTAAGGACACGATGGACCTTGACCTTCTGACGGTAACTGCGCTTATCGTCCTCGGTGCTTCTACAGGCTTTCTTGCAGGTCTTCTGGGCATTGGTGGGGGTATGTCGATGGTGCCCTTTATGACCATGCTTTTTTCTGCCAAAGGTGTTGAGGTCGACCTTGTCGTGAAGGTAGCCATCGCAACCTCCCTGGCCACCATTCTTTTTACCTCGCTTTCCAGCGCCCGAGCCCACTTCAAAAAAGGGGCTGTGGATATGAC
>JAURFZ010000246.1 GCA_030834045.1 Burkholderiales bacterium | reverse complement strand
CTGCAGGTTCTTTTTGTACCCGGGCATACACGCGATCACCTTGCCTACCTGGTGAATGAGGAAGGCGAACGGCCTGCAGCTTTATTTTGTGGCGATACGCTCTTTGCCGCGGGCTGTGGTCGCCTGCTTGGAGGAACCGCAGAGCAGATGTTCCATTCATTGAACCGACTGGCTAACCTGCCCCCTCAGGCGCATATTTATTGCGCCCATGAATACACGCTTGGCAACCTACTTTTTGCAAAGGCGGTCTATCCTGACTCGCAGGCCATTCACGAGCGACTCATCAAGGTTCAAGGCCTACGCAGCCAGAACAGGCTAACCCTGCCTTCGACGATCGCCGAAGAGCTGCTCACGAACCCCTTCTTACGATGCCCCAGTGCAATGGCGTTTGGCCGCATGCGTCAGGCCAAGGACCAGTTTAGGCCAAACTAAAAGTTCCCTATAAACTCGACGAATGAAAGTCCTCTCACTGCTCGTTGTTGCGGCCCTAACCTTGCTCTCGGGCTGCGCAACAACGCAGACCTCCCGAATCGCCGAAACGGCACCCGTTTCAAACGCCATCGCAGAGAACGTTGAGAAAAACAATCCAATAGGAACAAGCGGTTCAGAAGCCATCGCCCCCCAAGCTAGGCAGCAAGACGCGCTCCCAGCGACCAGCCCCCCCCCTGAAACGCGTATTGGCGCAACCCCAGCCTACGACAACCTGGTCGATCGAATTCGGTCGGGCTTTGCCATGCCCGATATTCCAAGTTCGCTTACTCAGCCCTTTATTAAAAAGTTTT
>JAURFZ010000245.1 GCA_030834045.1 Burkholderiales bacterium | reverse complement strand
AAACCAAGGCCGACTCATCGGGCTTTGAAGCAAAGATTTGGCCGAAGAAACCTTTCTTACCGGTAGCCTCTTGCGTTGGGTCTCGATAACGAATGTAGAAAAGACCTTTCGATCGGTCACGATCTTCCACCGAGAAGCCAAGACGATCAATGGCCACCCCAACACGCCGCCAGGCACGATCGAAAGGTTCTGCAAGCTGAATAAGGCCCAGGCCATTGGTGTTGGTCATTCGAGCAAAATCTGCCGCTGCCTTTTGGCCCTGTGCCACCAAGCCTGCTGCTTGATTCTCGTTTGCACCAAGCTTCACCATTAGACGACGAAGAAAGGTCTCCTCGAGCTGAGGGTCGGGCGCCCTGTTTGTCCAGGTGGGTGTACCACCGTCCCCCTTAATAACCTCTAGAAGGCCTCGATGAACCAACGAGATTTCGGTTTGTTCAGGGCTAAGCCGCTCGAGGCGAATACGGAACATGTCGCGTAAGCCGGTGTCATAGACCCGGTCGAAAACCCGACCGAAGGTCTTACGAATAAAGTCTTCCGGAATTTTCGAGCGATCTTCAGCCCAGTCGGTTTCCAGATAGCCAATGGCCGGGTCTTCTTGGGCAATGGCAAAACCCGAGTCAACCCAGAACTGTCGAACCACAGGCCAAAGGCGTTCGGCAGGCTGGTTCACTACCAAGACCGTCTGCACACCAATACGACGAACCTCCATACCCGATATGGCAGGCAGCACACCGGATGCTTCAGGTGCCTGCTGACGTGACCCCTGCTGACGCTCGAACTGTG
>JAURFZ010000244.1 GCA_030834045.1 Burkholderiales bacterium | reverse complement strand
ATCGTAAAGCTCGCATGCTGCAAGTGCGGCTAGCTCAAGGCTTGCTTTGGCGGTGCTGCGTCTGCACCACGTGCCATCAGCTAGTTTGTAGCGGCATTGGTACTGCAAGCTGTGGCGTCTGCGGTACAGCACCACTTCGCCGTCTCGCAAATGCAGCTGCTTGGGATTCACAAATATATTCAGTGCCGCGCTGCGAGCCACTGCAACCCCTACTCGCCACGCACAAAGACAAAAGCCCCCAGCTTTGACACTGGAGGCTCGTAAGTCGTTGAATTAAATGGTGGGACGTCACGGACTTGAACCGTGGACCAAAGGATTATGAGTCCTCTGCTCTAACCAACTGAGCTAACGTCCCACGCGGGTGTGATTGTATCGTGGTGCCAGCGGGTGATTGCCACCGTGATCACGGTGAGGATTTGGACGCCCTTGAAAGGCGTATTTCGCGCTCCCGCAACATCAGCCCTGCCACACGCCAAAGCCCTGGGCGCGCAGCCGGATAGCAACGTCTACCTCGAGGTACGCCGCATCGTCATAGGTCATGGGTTGGCGCAAGTCGTCAACCAACTCGGGCATCAAGCGTTCCCCGTAATCGCGGACGTACCGATTCGCTTTGATACCGGCTTTGTGTTTGTCAAAACGCGTGTCAGGGTCCAACCCCGTCATACCGACATACACGCACGGCAAGCCCTCGCTGTAGGCAGTATTGGCCCGCAAAAACTTGGCATGCTTACGCACCAGCGGGTTTAACAGGACAACATAAACGTAGTAATGTGGCTTGGCCATGGCGTGTCCA
>JAURFZ010000243.1 GCA_030834045.1 Burkholderiales bacterium | reverse complement strand
CTTGCACACCGTCCATTTCATAGAGCACCTTGCCTGGCTGAATCTCAGCAACGTAGTACTCGGGATTGCCTTTGCCGTTACCCATTCGAACCTCTGCGGGCTTTCTGGAAATGGGCTTGTCTGGAAAAATGCGGATCCAGATACGACCACCCCGTTTAATATGCCGGGTCATGGCACGTCGTGCAGCCTCAATCTGGCGAGATGTTAAACGGCCCCTCGTAGTGGCCTTTAGACCAAATTCGCCAAACGAGACATCGGCTCCTCGGGTCGCAAGACCCGTGTTGCGGCCCTTTTGTTCTTTACGGTATTTACGGCGTGCTGGCTGAAGCATAGTGGGTCCTTAACGGGCTCTTAGGAGTTGGCCGGGCCATCGGTGGCCTCAGCAGGTGGTACGGGCTGGTCGACCGCGACGGCCTTGCGTACGCGTTTAACCACGGGCTTAGTGTCGTCTTGGCCAGGCTCACCGGCTACGCGCGGCTTGCGGGCAGGAGGCCGACGATTGGGCTTTTGATCGTCCCTGAACTCGGGCTCGGGTGCGGCAATTGCAGTCGGTGCATCGGCACGGCCCAGGGTGTCGCCTTTGTAAACCCAGACCTTCACACCAATAATTCCATAGGTGGTCAGCGCCTCGGCAAAGCCATAGTCGATGTCTGCGCGCAAGGTGTGAAGGGGCACGCGACCTTCGCGATACCACTCTGTCCGTGCGATTTCTGCACCGTTGAGCCGGCCTGCACTCATAATTTTGACGCCCTGGGCACCAAGCCGCATGGCGTTTTGCATGGCGCGCTTCATGGC
>JAURFZ010000242.1:340-801 GCA_030834045.1 Burkholderiales bacterium | reverse complement strand
TTCTTTTCTCATTGCCGGATTAGCTCAGATGGTAGAGCAGCGCACTTGTAATGCGAAGGTCGTCAGTTCGATTCCGACATCCGGCACCATCATTTTAAATTAAAATTGTATTTATCATTTATACCAAGTTGTTGAGGTATAAAAAAAGTTACATAAACCCTTATTTTTGTTTGACATTTCGCCAATTTAAATGGATAATTTCGGGTTCGGTTGGGAGGGGTGGCCGAGTGGTTAAAGGCGACGGACTGTAAATCCGTTCTCTCTGAGTACGTAGGTTCAAATCCTACCCCCTCCACCATTAATTCTGTAACACAGATTTTACATGGGTATTCGAAGGGGTATAGCGGGCGTAGTTTAATGGTAAAACCTCAGTTTTCCAAACTGATCTCGTGGGTTCGATTCCCATCGCCCGCTCCAGAATTAAAGGAATCGCCCATGTGGCTCAGTGGTAGAGCACTCCC
>JAURFZ010000242.1:0-330 GCA_030834045.1 Burkholderiales bacterium | reverse complement strand
GGGTCCGATTCCCGCCATGGGCACCACAACGTTTTTAAAGAGTAATTTTTTAAGGAATATATTATGGCTAAAGGTAAATTTGAGCGTACCAAACCCCATGTAAACGTCGGCACTATTGGCCACGTGGATCATGGTAAAACAACATTAACAGCAGCAATCACCACAGTTCTGACAAAGAAATTTGGTGGTGAAGCAAAAGGTTATGATCAGATCGATTCAACACCTGAAGAAAAAGCGCGTGGAATTACGATTAACACAGCTCACGTTGAATATGAAACTGCAAGTCGTCATTATGCTCACGTTGACTGTCCAGGCCATGCGGATTATGTG
>JAURFZ010000241.1 GCA_030834045.1 Burkholderiales bacterium | reverse complement strand
TGAGTGTATTGGTGATGCCTATTGGTTTATTGATCGCGCACGACGTTATGCTAATGATCGGGTGGTCTTTGACCGCCCAATTGGTAAAAATCAAGGAATCCAGTTTCCGATTGCAGATAGCTATATTGAGACCGAAGCAGCCAATCTAATGCGCTTTAAGGCTTGTGAGCTTTTTGATCGTCATGAGCCCTGTGGTGCTGAATCGAATATGGCGAAGTATCTAGCCGCTAAGGCCTCGTGGGAAGCTGCGAATGTCTGTATGCAAACCCATGGAGGCTTTGGCTTTGCCTGCGAATACGATGTCGAGCGTAAGTTCAGAGAAACTCGTCTCTACCAAGTGGCGCCAATCTCAACGAATCTGATTTATTCCTACGTTGCAGAGCATTTGCTCGGTTTGCCACGTTCGTTCTAACTAGAGCTCCTTACGCATGCGTCCATTAGATGGCATCACAATCGTCGCCCTAGAGCACGTCATTGCCGCACCTTTTGCGACACGCCAACTTGCTGACTTAGGAGCGCGCGTTATCAAGATTGAGCGTCCTGGTGCCGGTGACTTTGCCCGTCATTATGATGAACGGGCCAAGGGGATGTCGTCGCACTTTACGTGGGTCAATCGCTCCAAGGAGAGTTTGACCTTAGATCTGAAGCAAGAGGGTGCTCTCATAATCCTCAAGCAACTGCTACAGAAAGCGGATGTATTTGTCCAAAATCTAGCGCCTGGCGCTGCTGCGCGAATGGGTTTAAGCCCTGAAGCATTGCAAGCCCTCAATCCGAAATTGATTTACTGCAATCTATCAGGCTATGGTGAGGATGGTCCCTACCGAGATAAGAAA
>JAURFZ010000240.1 GCA_030834045.1 Burkholderiales bacterium | reverse complement strand
TGAGCTTCACCCGCTCGGGCCAGCCCAGTTTGTCCAGGTCGTTGAGCAGTTCATCGGCATAGCGGGTGATACCCAGGTAATACATGGGGATGTCGCGCTTTTCCACGAGCGCACCCGATCGCCAGCCGCGTCCGTCGACCACCTGCTCGTTGGCAAGCACCGTCTGGTCAACCGGATCCCAGTTCACTGTGCCGGTTTTCAAATAGGCGATGCCCTTTTCGCGCATCTTTAGAAAAAGCCATTGGTTCCAGCGGTAGTAGTCGGGCTGGCATGTGGCGCACTCCCTGGACCAGTCGATGGCAAGCCCCATGGACTGCATCTGCCCCTTCATGTGTTCGATGTTGGAATAGGTCCAGGCCGCGGGTGCCACGGCGTTGGCCATAGCGGCATTCTCGGCTGGCAGGCCAAAGGCATCCCAGCCCATGGGCATAAGCACGTTGTAGCCCTGCATGCGCAGACTGCGGGCCATGACATCGTTGATGGTGTAATTGCGTACATGGCCCATATGAAGCTTGCCCGAGGGATAGGGCAGCATGGAGCAGGCGTAGTACTTGCCCTTGGGGTAGCGGGGGTCGTGCTCGATAGCCTTAAAGGTTTCGCCTGCAGCCCAGTGGGCCTGAACCTCGGCCTCAAGCTGTTTTGCGAAATAGGGGCCAAGCTGAGATGGGAGCGTTGAAGAGATCATCACGCCATTTTAGCGGCTCGCCTACAATCGGCTTAATGCAACAGATTACCGACTCGCCCTTGCTTCGAGGGCTTAATTCTCCGCAGCACCAGGCCGTTACCCTTCCCGCAGAGCCCGCCCTCATTCTGGCAGGTACTGGAAGCGGTAAGACA
>JAURFZ010000023.1 GCA_030834045.1 Burkholderiales bacterium | reverse complement strand
ATTCAGTACCTGCCCTCACCCACCCTGGTTGAGATAGGCCTCTACCCCATGCGAGCCAGTATTCCAAGGCCCAGCCTAGCGACTCAGGCTAACCTTCGGCTTGGCCAGACGGCATGGCTTGTATCGAAGACAAAACGGGCGGTTAGTCCCAGTGCAAGCCGGTTCGAAATCGAGACCACCGACCAACACCATGGGAATGCTGGAAAAGGGGTGGGCGTATGAGACAGGGCTATCGTCAGACCGGCAACCTGGCCACAATAAAAACGAGCCTTTCAGGCGATGCACTGCTTGTAACTGAGCTGAAGGCAAACGAAGGCCTGTCTGAGCCCTTCTCGGTTCGTCTTCAACTAAAGTCTGAAAATGCCAGTATTGATACGGCCGCCTTGGTCGGACAAAAAGTAACCGTCACAATCAATCTCTCGAACGGCTCACAGCGTTTCTTTCATGGAATTTTTAAATCGTTGGGGCTCGAGACCATTGATGCTGCCTTTGCCTACTACACCGCAGAGATCGTTCCCGAGCTCTGGCGCATGGAGCTCGATCGAGATCGGCGCATATTTCAGAACCTTTCTGCCGTAGAAATTATTGAGCAATATCTTCAGTACTACGCAATCGTCTTTGAGAAGCAACTTATTGGCGCCTATCAAAGCCGCGAGTACTGCGTGCAGTACGACGAATCATCCCTTCATTTTCTTAGCCGACTTATGCAAGAAGAGGGCCACTGGTATTTTTTCAAACAATCGGCAAGCAGCTGCATCCTTGTACTAGCAGACCATAACGCTGCTTTTACCTACGAGGGGCCCGAGGCGCCGCTGGCCTTTAGAGGAAGGCAGACCGAGGCCTTTTCCGAGAACGCCATTCTGTCTGTTAAGCAGACTAACAAGATGGTCACCCAGGCCTGGGCAGTGTCCGACTACAACATGCTCACACCTTCTACGAACCTTGCTGCTGAGTCACGAGGACTCTCGGGACAAGGCCGATGGTTTGAATATCCCGCTGCAGGCTCTGCGCCAGACCTTACCGCGGCATCGGCGCAGCGCCTGGCAAATGCCAGCCAGATCTCATCCTCAACAACCTGCTTTGAGACCATACGCTGCGAGCTGACAGCAGGCGCGCCCGTAACCATTTCCGAGCACCCTTCTTCGGCCCTCAACAAAGACTATATCGTCCAGTCAATCGCTCATAGCCTGCTCGAGGAAACCTACGTAAATGAGTGTCATGCCTTTTGTAAGTCACTGCCATTTCGTTCAAGTCGCAGCCTTAAGAAACCAAGAGTCGCCGGGAACCACTCGGCCGTCGTCGTTGGCCCTAGCGATGAAAAAATCTGGGTTGATGAGCTAGGACGAGTCCGGGTGCGCTTTTTCTGGGATCAATACAGCCCAAACGATGCAACAAGCTCTTGCTGGATGCGGGTGAGTCAGAACTGGGCGGGCAGCAGCTGGGGTAGCGTTTTTCTTCCGCGTGTCGGTCACGAAGTGGTTGTCTCTTACATCGATGGTGACCCCGACCGACCCATGGTCACAGGCTCTGTCTATCATGCCGAGGAAGAGCTTCCGGTGGATCTTCCCGCCAACAAGACCCAGTCCATCTTGCGCACCCAATCCGTTAAAAAAAGCACGACCACCCTTGAGGCAATCAAGAAGGCCGCGGTCACTGCTTTTAACGAGTCCAGCCAGGCAGGCGTGGCGTCACTTACTGCAAGCTTTGGAATCGGCCAGTCAAGTGACCGCGAGCCCGGCAATGCAATTCGATTTGAGGACCAGTCGGATGCCGAAGAGTTCTACCTTCACGCCCAGAAAGACATGACCGTAGAGATCGAACATGACAGCAGCACGACGCTCTATGAGGGGTCGGAGACGCACACACTAGAAAAAGGAGACCGTACAACAGAAATCAAGACGGGTAAAGACCTTCTTAAAATTGCGAGCGATCGAGAGATTGAAGTCGGCGGCAATGAGACCCATACGACCTCAGGCGATCTGACTCAGTCGGTTTTGAAGAATTTAGCGCTAGATGTCACGGGCGATCTGAATCAGACCGTCACGGGCAATATGATTGAGTCCATTACGGGCAATATGAATCAGACCATCACGGGCGACTATGTACTTAAGGTTAGCGGCAACCTGCGTATCGAGGTCGATGGTGATCTCTCGCTAAGCGCATCGAAGTCGCTAAGCAGTAAGAGCGGTACCGAGCACAGTGCTGAGGCTGGAACAGCTTTCAGTGCGAAATCAGGCACGGCCATGGACCTCACCGCGGGCACTGCATTGAATGTCAAGGCATCCGCACAGGCCAGCGTCGATGGGGGCTCGATGCTTGCGCTCAAGGCCGGTATGGTTAACATTAACTAGCCAAACAATGCCCATGTCAGACACCTTTGAACGCCACCTTGCTAACGGAACCCTTATTGAGCGCGGACTTTTAGGCGAACAAGGTCTTGAGGGCCTCTACGAGGTCTTTGACTCCGAAGGCAGGCCTTGCCTCAAGTGCGCCTACCTTGGCGGCGAGCGCCACGGAACGAGTGACTATTTCAAGAATGGCCGCCTAAGCATGCGTCAGAATCTTATTCAGAATCAGCTCCACGGCATCACACAGAGCTTTGACGATTCTGAAAGGCTTGCAGCAGAGCTTTCTTATGCGAATGGGCTGCTGCACGGAGCAAGTAAGTTCTACTCCCAGGGGGCCCTGAGTCGCCAAGCGCACTACCTTAATGGAATGCTTGACGGGCTTGTTGAAGAGTATTCAGAGGACGGCAAACTTTTGTCACGCTCAGAGTACTCAAAAGACCAGCTGCATGGCGAGCGCTGCCTGTTCTGGCCCAATGGAAAGGTGCTTCAACGCGAGGCCTACGAGCGGGGCATTCGCCAAGGCGAAATT
The DNA here is from genome assembly GCA_030834045.1 of Burkholderiales bacterium. Taxonomy (GTDB): domain Bacteria; phylum Pseudomonadota; class Gammaproteobacteria; order Burkholderiales; family Burkholderiaceae_A; genus Hahnella. Next base: position 11,192 of record JAURFZ010000023.1, on the reverse strand, counting down.
GAAAAGTTTGACGAGGCTGGGAAGCCGCTTAAAGACAAGCTTAAGTTGGTGTCAATGGGCGACCGTCTTGCTTCCGCGCTAAGAGGCGACTAATGGGTAAACAAGTCTGCGCAGGTGCCATGATGCAGTGCTCTTTCGGGGTCGCACCCGCCTCGCTGGTCGTGCTTCCGGTGAATTGCGTGTTCACCACAACGCCAGCAGCAAACATTCTGGACAACATTCCAATGCTAAACATCTTACCGTTTGGAATGTGTCAATCGATGGCCAACCCCACCGTAGCCGCTGCAACCGCAGCGGCCATGGGCGTTCTTACGCCAATGCCTTGCATGCCACTCACGCCTGCGCCCTGGTCACCGGGAAGTTCAACCGTAAAGCTTGGGGGCATGCCTGCCTTGCAAGACAGCTCGAAACTTAACTGTGTATGGGGGGGGTCTATCTCTATTAATCAGCCTGGCCAACAAACCGTAAGCATTCCCTAGGTCAATCCATCGTGGAATTTCGAATCTCTCTTACACCCCGACTCAGCATCTTCCTGGTGCTCTTTAGCCTTATTTTTCTCGTTCTCGTCAGCCTCATCGGCTATGAACTTGGCTATCGCGAAGGCCAAAAGTTTGGCGCTCCAAATAGCCTTGATAGCAAGGCTACAAGGCCAGAATCGTCTGAGGTCGTGGCCCGGCCAGCCAGCATGACGGACGAACAATCAAACAAGGCTGGGACGCAAAGACCATGAGCTTGCCTTTTATCGACATCCGGCTTACACGTGCTTTCATGCTTCTGGTCTGCCTTATTACGCTGTCTGCTTGTTCGGTAACAGGGGCGTTGAAGTCTGCAAAAGACTTTCTTATACCGCCCGGTGACCGCTTGGAGTGGGACTACCTAAGCTTCCTAGTCGATGAGGGCGCAAACAATAACTCCCCCCTGTCTGTCGAACTGGTTTTAGTAACAGCGCCCGAACTCATTCCCATCGTTGCAGGTCTTTCAGCAGAGCAGTGGTTTGCCCAGCGCAAGGGCTTGCTGCAGACCAGCCCCTCAGGGCTCATCGTCCAGGGCGGTGAGCTTGTTCCAGGCAAAAGCCTAAGAATTGCTCGCACAAGCCTTCCTCAAGACAGAGCACTGGCTGTGTTTTTATTCATGAACTTTCTCTCAACCGCGGACCATCGACTTACGCTCAATCCCAAGGCCAGTGCGGTCATCGTACAAATCGGGCCCAACGACAGCACGCTTTCACCCATTGCCCGTTAGGACCCCCATGCTCATAGGACTCTCCTTATGCAATTTCTAAAGCCAACACTTCCTGTGCAGTGGCATGAGGGCATGCTTCTTAGCCCGCAGCACTTTCAACAAGAAGCCGAGAGCCTTCGCAGCGCCTTTGCATTTCATCAGGCACTTGCAACTCCTTACGGCTGGGGCTTTGAAACGCTTCAGATTGATGAGTCGCTTCTGCCGGCCGGGCGCGTTCGACTACTTGCAGCCAGGCTGGTCTTTCCCGATGGAACAGCAGTCTGGTATGACGCACAGACCGACGAGGAACTTACGCTTGACCTGATGGCTGCGGATGCAGAGTTTGAAGCAGGCCCGGTTGACCTCTTTCTGCGCCTTGCCATTCAGCCGCAGCTCAACACACCTCAAAGACTTGGCCGCTACCGCCCAGTGGTCCAGGCACCCATCGAAGACAGTGTCTCTGAGGCTTTGCCTGTTGACATCCCACGACTTGGCATGGCCCTAAGCCTCTCGCTTGGAGCCCCTCCTTCAGGAGCGTTTACGTCCATTCGCCTTGGTCGCATCATCAGCGTTGCGGGTGTCTTCCGGTTCGACAGCACGCTGCCCCCCTTGCTACGTCTGCACTGCGCTCATACTCTGCTAGACCGTATTCGAAGCCTTCTGGGCAGTCTGCGTTCCAAGGCAAGCTTTGTAGCCCGGCAGGTGGCAGGACTTGCGAAGCCCGAACTGCTCGCTGAACGCACACTGATGCAGCAAAGGCTAAGTGCCATGGTTGTGGCACTGCCCCAGGCCGAGGCAGTGGCGCAGTCTGCTCAGGCCTCAGCCTGGCAGGCCTATATTGCTCTTGTTCAACTTAATGCCCAGCTAAGCCAACTTAATTCAGCCACAGTGCCCCATGCGCCTCCTATCTACGACCACGACAACCCTTCAATAGGTTTTGATCCCTTGCTTGAATCACTGGAACAGCTGGTTCTTGAAATAAGCCAAGACTATCGAGAGATTCGTTTCTCTTGGGCGCAGAACGCCTTTGAACTTGAACTGCAACGTTCCTGGCTCGATACACGACTGGTGGTCGGGCTTCACGGGGAGTCTGAGCAGGTCATGACAGACTGGATGGAGGTGGCCTTAGTTGGAGAGGCTGGCGAACTCGATGAGCTTATGGAGCGCCGTATTCTTGGGCTTCGAAGATTGCGCGTGGCATCGGCCGATGAACTTGGCGTCCGTCCACTTCCCAAGACTGTCTTTTTCGAGATTCAGCCTGGTGCGCTCGTAAATTCTGAAAGCCCACGACTGGTCATTCGCTCATCAAGTCGCACCGGGCCGCTTACCCCACCGCGTAGCATCGTGCTCTATGTTGCGAATCAGCCCGGCCCGCAACGGTCTAAGGGGTCAGCCGCGTGACTCGACGAGAGCCCGAGCTGGAAACACCGCATCTGGGCAGTGCAACGAGCCCACAGATTCAGCAGTTTCGCGCCCTGCTTCAAACGATTCACACGCTGCAACGTGAGCAGCCAACCTCCAGCACGCCGGACGAAGACAAGGCTAAGGCGGCGGCAATGGTGCGCGATCAACTGGTGCAGGCCATTGCCGCACAAGAGCTTGAACTTGCCGCGGCTGCAGCCACCGACGAGCTCGCCACCTTAGACGAGACCCGTTACCTAAAGGCAGCCCTTGCCGACGAACTGCTTCTGCATTCCGTCTGGATGGGCCAGTCGGCACAGCTAGACTTCCTTCTTGAGGATCAGCTTTTTCATACAAGCTACTCGGGCCAGGAGGTCTTTCATCGAATCGACGGCATTTTGCGTGACCCTTCGGCACGTGCAACCTATTTGTCGTCCATTTATCTGTTTGTTATTAATGCCGGGTTTCAAGGCCAGTATCGAGGCGAACCCTTTGCAGAAGATCGGCTTCAAGAGATCGCTGAACAACTCTTTCGACGTGCCTATCGGCGACCCGCGCAGGCACTTTCAAGAGCCATACACCCCACGGGTCGTGGCGAACAACGAATCTGCCCTCAGGCCTACGAGAACGTTCTGTCGGGCCTAGCCCCCATCAAGGTCTTTCGCTTTACAAAGGGCACAGTTTTATTCATTAGCCTTTTCCTTGCGCTTGGGCTTGCCTCACAGCTGATCTGGCTGTCAATCTCGGGTCCTGTGAGGCAAGCACTTAACGATAACAGTGCTGCCACCGCAAGCGCCGCGCAGACCAACCAGGCAGGCCGCGAGCAGACGCGATGACCAGTAACAGCCTTTTCTGGCTTATTTTTCTAGCCGTTATCGTTCTTCTGCTCTTAGGGCTTGCCATCGCCGCGGCCATTCGACGCGGCTCAAAGCCAGATAAGTCTGTCTTGCACTCCACCGCGCAGATCAACGCGGTTTTCTCCGAGTACACGCAGGTTGTCGATTCCAGCCTTGGCCCATCACGCACGCGCTACGACCTGCCACTGGTTGTCGTGCTTTCAGAAGGCGAGCAGCCTGACCCAGCGGGCCTCAGTGAATCGGCCCTTGCCTTTGCCACACGTGTTGCAGGCAACGCATCAAGTCAGCTCGAAGGCCCAGTGATGAAGGTCTTCGATGAGGGTGGTCTTTTTGCCTTTGCAACCGATCGGCTGGCGGACCCCACAAAGACAGTCGATCAGCGTCGTTGGACAACCTTTCTTAACCTTGCTGGTCAGTACCGGCCGCAGAGGCCCTTTGACTCCGTGATTGTTGATGTCCCGGTGTCGCTGTTGCTCAAGGCGGATCGGACTGAAGGAATTAATGAGATTGAACAGCGTGCGACAGCCACCAGCCGCCGCCTCTGGCATGCACAGAACCACTTCGGTATCCGTTACCCTGTCTACCTTCTCATCTCTGGTCTCGACGATCTTGAGGGCTTTGAATCGCTTCAGCTTCTCTCGGATGAGATGCGCGATGGCCTGCTGGGCTGGTCCTCTCCTTTTGACCCCACAAAGAAGTACTCCTCAAGCTGGATTGACGAGGCTCTAGAAAGAACGACCGAGAGCCTTAGCCACCTGGCTGCTGAACTTACAACAACCGATCGGTCCCCTGCCGCCCGAGGCGCCCTAACCTTTCCGGGTCAGCTTGCCCGCCTAGCTCGGGGTCTTCGTATCTACGCCGACCTGCTCAACGGCGCGGCCACCTTTCATGAACCCTTCTTTTTCCGAGGTGTTTACTTTTCGGGTAAGCACGAGCGTGCTGTATTTGTTAAAGACCTCTTGAGACGAAAAGTCTTCGCTGAATATGGCTTGTCACGAGCAGCCCTTGCCTTCGCGGTAAGTCGCCCCATCACCAGTCGTGTTCTACGATGGGGGGCAATTAGTTTTTTAACCATCTGGCTCCTTGGACTTATCGTCACAAGCTACCAACTCCAGCAGATCTTTCCACGCATTACAGAGGGCATCAACGGCCTGAACCGTGATGCCTTATATCGGCAAGTGACTAAACCTTCGGACGAAGAAGATACAAGCGAGTGGCAGATACGGACAGCAACCTCACTCATCATAGGGCTTGAAAATATTCAGACTCATAGACTCATTAAACCCAACGAGAAATCTGAGAATGTCGTTATAAATCCGTTCATTCCCGGAAGCTGGCCTTACTTTGATTCTCTTCTTGTCGATCTTAGACATCGCATCGAGCGTGAATTTGGCGAGGTTGTGGTACACACTGTACGTAGGGCACTTGTTCAAAAAGGCGAGACCCTTACGGGTGTGCTTTCGCTAGGACAAGCTGACGCCGCCACAATTCAGTTATCTGACATCACTAACTGCAGGCCGTTGGAGCCCACGCTGTCGAGAGTGAGCAATCATTCGTTGTCTGGAGGCAACAAAACCCTCGTCATAAGCAAAATGGAGCAATACCTAAAGCTGGTTCGTTTTGTTGAAGAATTAGCCGATTTCGATAAAGCGATTAACCAGTATGAGAGTGTTGATGCGCCTTCGCGCTATGCAGAAAAAGATCTACGTGAGCTCTTGCGCTACACCCTAGGCCAACCCTTTGAGATCCCCCTTACCGCAACCCTTCAACTTTTTAACGTATCACTTGACGATGAAAATAAACACCTCTACGAGCCCGCCTTTCAGGCGGCTCAGAAATGTTCTATCAATAAATTTTATTCGTCGTTACTGAAGCAATTGGTTGAAGACAACCCCATTTTAGTGAGCGAGAAAAAGATCGCGGAAATCCAATCCGAATTGCTGCAGGTTGATAATACTCGCGCCTCATACTCTCAAAGACTCGAACTCGCCCAGGCTCTGCTTGCAAAGCTCAATGCCCAAAAAGATCTACTCGCTCCTGGTACAACCGCATGGATGACTGGGCCCGAGCCTGATCTCTCCTTGGAGCTGGGACCGCTTTTAAGGTCTATTGAGAAAGTGCCGTTACTTGGCCCAGACTTTGTGAAGAATAACCTTATCCCACAGGCCCAAGAGGAAAACCGAGCGCTTGGCGCAATGCTCTCCAAGCTCGCAGACCCAAGTACGGACCCGGGACTTGTAATCTCTAAAGAGGAAAGGCTACCTATTACACAGTCGAAGGAACGCACGGAGTTCACCGTCGCGTTGAAATCGCTTCTTGACTCTAATTTCCTTCCCTATGAAGAGGAGCCACTTTCAGCCAAGTTTCAGTGGCCCAGCAGCCTGCGATGGGACGAGGTAATACTTACTGAGGCAGTAGAGGAACTTCAGAGTAGAAAAAAACGTATCGACCAAGAGCTTAAAAATATTCCTCGGCAATTTCATAAAGTTATAACGACCCTGGTAAACGACGCCTTGGGGACCCACATACAAAACCTAATAATAAAAGCTGTATCCGAAGACCCCTCCGAAACAACACTCGTTTCCGAGGAGTTTTTAACAAGCTATGAAAGAACGAACGCGCAGTTAAAGGTATTGCTAACAGGGCTTGAACGCCTTTCTCAGAAAAGCGCAGCAACCGCGATTCGTGAAGCAATTGATCAAGACGCCCTTTTAAGACTTGAGGAGCTCAAAAGTGCATTCAATCAGACAGAGCCCTATCGGCTTCTTCGAACTCAGGCCAGGAGCATGTCTTCTCCGGATGCAGCCCTGTCGTTTGACACCACAAGCCTCCAGACCTATCTGCAGACTCAGTTCAACACCATTGAGTCCATCAACAAGACAGGCAAAGTCTTAGTGCAGGGGCTAACAACCCAGCGACCTGACCCTTTTTGGAAGATGCTTGATTCCAATGTGCAACGCGTGGCCGCCGGTGAGCCTACGGCCACTATCAAAAAGCTTGAAGGCCTTCTGTACACCGTCACATCCGAAGACTTTGGTGTGTTTTGTAAAGACACGCTTCCAAAGCAATCGGTAGCGGCCCGATCAACCGACTATTTTGAGGCGCGTTTTACTGAACTGCATGGCGCCTTAAGTCAACACTGTCGCGACCGAAGTTCAACTCGCTTTATCGCTGACTGGGAATCGTTTTCAAACAGCGTCAACAACTACCTTGGGAAATACAGACCTCTTGTTAACCTTGGCCTGCCCTCCGCCAGCGCAAACGGAAATCGTTTCCCGGTTTTAGACCGACCATTAATCGCGAATCTACTGAAAAATCCTGGTCCAACACTCTCAGCAAGCCAGCTTACCGCCTTTGGTCTTCCCTCCTCCAAGAAAGTCGAGTTTCTTGGGTTTGCTGATCAATGGGAGAAGACTCGTTTAGCTTTGCAGCAGATCTTTCCCATCGACCCAGCCAAGCCTGCAGGGGCCAAATTGCAAGTGGTCTTTCGCGATTCACGCGACCTGGAATTTGCAGCCAACCAGATTCTTGACTGGTCTATTCAGGTGGGTGGAAAAACCGCGAATGAACGTAACGCGAAGACGACAACACTGCTCTGGCGTCCTGGTGACTCCATCGTTATTCAGTTTCGCTTTGCTGATCAATCCAACCTTTTGCCTGTCTCAGAGCCTTACGACCCAAGCTTGCAGATGACGGGCCGATCGGTTCGACTTACGCTGGACGGGCCCATTGCGCTTCTCGATCTCATTCAACGCTTCAAGGTCAAACCCATTGGTGGGCAGACCGACAGGATGCTTCTTAAGCTTGAAGTCCCCGTTCGACTTGTCTCTCAGCCTTCAGGGCAGGCCTCACGCCGGGTCATCACTTTTCTGGGGCTAAGCCTCACATCGCTTCAGGACGATTCGGTGGTGAACTGGCCCCTTGAAATTCCTGTAAGAGCGCCCTCCTTGAAAGGCTTTTGCACCGACGACGCAGGAGGCCTTTCCCCCTGCCCTCAAAAGCCCTAGGCAATGAGCAAGGATAGCTCCCGTTTTAATACTGCAGCTCTGCTTACCCCCATCGCGGGCGAGGAGGCCGCCGGTCCGTGGTTGCGTTACACCGCCACGTTTCGGGAGATCGAGAATATGCGTGTCAACGAAGACCCCACTCTTCCCATGGGCGAGTGGAGTCGGCCTTTGGTTAGGGCCGACTGGGGGGCTGTGTGGCGGCGAATTGATGAGGTCCTTCAGCAAGACTCGAAAGACCTCTTGCTCGCGGCGTGGTCGTGCGAGGCGCGGCTTCTCGACACTGGACTGCCTGGGCTGACCGAGGGGCTGCATAGGCTGCATGCCCTGGCGGTTCATTTCTGGGAGACAGCCTGGCCGCAGTTAGACCCTGGCGACCCCGGTGCTCGACTCAGCCCCTTTGAATGGCTCAATCGATCCATTCCCTTGCACCTTCGACGTGAGCTTACCCTGCTTCCGGCAACACTTGAGCGCCCCGAGCGCCTCACCTTCGCCGGATGGCTTGGCCTTGAGGCAAGTTCCAACAGCCAGGCTACCAAGACCCCCACGAAGGAATCCGTTCGAAAGAAATTATCAGCGTCGGACACAGAGCAGCTTGAGACACTGGCGGGCCAGATTGACGATGCCATGAAGGCGGTTCTGCAAATTGATAGTCATCTGGAGGCACAGCTTCAAGACGAAAAGTTTGGGCTTAGTCTGTTGAAGGCCGAGCTTGAGTCGCTCGGTCAAATTACAGGCTCCCTTGCTCGGTCTGGTCTCGAAGCAAACCGCAGGCAGACCCCCATCGAGGCGAACCCTCTGCCCGCCCAGGCTAAGCCAGAGTCCTTAGAGCTGCCAAAAAATGACGTGCCCGTTGTTCGAGCGCAGGAAGAAACCTCGCAGACCTCTGAGCCCGTTGAGACCGACATACAAAGCCTGGATCGTGATGAGGCCTACCGAAGCCTTGAAAAAATTGCCCTGCGACTTCGGGAAATCGACCCCCACAGCCCAGCGCCCTTGCTTGCCCTAAAGGCCGCCCGGTGGGGCCAAATGAGTTTTCAAGAAATCGTTCAGGCCGAGTCCAAGGAAGGCGTTGAGATGGCGAACCTGCTTAGTTTTCTTGGGCTTGGAAAATAAAGGCTCGCTAAACACCCTGGGCCTTCTACACAACTCGACTGCGCCAAACAAATAATGCATCCTTAGACCATTACACTTTGTACAACGTGCTTTTATACTCACAGCACACTCATTCTTAGGATCTACATGCTCCCTTCTGACCGATTAACGTTCTCTGGAATTGCGAACCGGAAAGCACTGCAGTTTCCAAACGGTGAGCGGGTGGTGGTCTGGCCTGTTCTTGCGCTTGAGCACTGGGATATCAATCGACCCATGGCAAGGATGGTGATTTCACCACCACAAGGTATTCCTCAGCAACCCGATCATCCAAACTGGAGTTGGCATGAGTACGGAATGAGGGTGGGATTCTGGCGCATTCGAAAATTTTTTGATGAGGCGAAGATTCGTCCCACGGTAACGTTAAATGCTCGAACCTGCGAAACGTACCCCGAGGTGGTTAATGCCTGCTTGGAGAGCGGTTGGGAATTAAACGCCCATAGCTACGACCAACAGCCAATGCATAAGCTAACGGACCAGAAGGAAGTCATTGAACGGTCACTTAACATTATCGAGAAGTTCTCTGGTAAGCGCCCCCGCGGCTGGTTTGGTCCAGGGTTGACGCAGACCTTCGACACCTTAGACATCCTATCGGCCTGCGGAATTGAGTACGTCGGAGACTGGGCCTGCGACGACGAACCCGTTACGCTAAAGACACAATCTGGCTCAATTGTGGCTCTCCCGTACAACTTTGAGATCCATGACATCGTAATGATGGCGCTACAGAATAATATTTCGTCTGAGCTTTACTCAAGAACCATGGCCTACCATCACTGCCTAGACAGCGAGGCAGGTTCTCGCGCCAAGATCATGTCAATGGCCTTTCATCCCTACCTATCGGGGTCTCCTCACCGTTTTGACGATGTTGTTAAAACCTTTACCGAGCTACTTAGTAAGCCAGGGGTCGTCTGCCGAGACGGGGAGCAGATTCTAGACTGGTACCTTACGGCCCGCGGGGAAACCGTCTGATGAGTCGTATTGGTCTGCAGTCAGCCTATATGGCATTTACAGGTCCCCAACCTCAGGTGGGGCAGCAAGCAGGCCCTCTGGCTGGCCTAACCGTTGCCATCAAAGACATGTTCGATATTGCGGGGGAGCGTGTCAGTGGCGGAAGCCCTGCATGGCTTGACTCCCACGCGCCTGCGAAAAACAATTCCGCAGTGGTCGATCGACTTCTATGCGCAGGTGCTGAAATCGTTGGCAAAACAATCTGCGACGAATTTTTCTACTCAGTCACCGGGACCAACCATCACTTTGGGGTGCCAATCAACCCTCGCGCCCCCGGTTGCATCCCTGGCGGATCGTCTTCCGGGTCTGCCTCTGCTGCGAGTTCGGGCAGTTGCGACCTTTCCATTGGCAGTGACACAGGGGGCTCCGTGCGAGTGCCTGCCTCGCTCTGTGGTGTTTATGGAATACGTGTCTCGCACGGACGTATCGACCTAAAGGGCGCCATGCCTATGGCACCCTCCTTCGACGCATGTGGCTGGTTCTCTGCTGTGCCAGGTGTCTTTAGCCGTGTCGGGCAAGTACTTCTAGAGGGATTTCGCCATGAGGTCGAACCAATCAATCGCTTCCGATTGGCCACTGACATGTTAAAGATTGCCGATCCAGCGGTCTCAGACCTTTGCTCAGGTTTCGTAGAGGCCTTGTCCGGTAGGCTGAACCTGTCAGAGAGTGTCGAGATCGCTGGCCGCGACATTGACAACTGGAGAGATAACTTTCGAATTGTCCAGGCATTCGAAGTCTGGAAAACCTTCGGCTCTTTTGTTGAGCAGGCAAAACCCTTGCTAGGCCCTGGCATCCACGAACGTATGCGGGACGCGAAGGCTATAACCCCCGAAGCTGCAGAAGAAGGGCGAAACGCACTTGCTGCAATTAGGGAAAAAATGGAAGCATTAACCGCCAACAACACTGTTCTCATCTTCCCAACCTGCCCGGCCACAGCTCCAAGCGTTCAATCTTCGCCAGAAGAACTCAATGAGTTTCGAACTCGCACTATGCGGATGGTCTGCGCGGCAAGTATCTCGGGACTCCCGCAGGTCACCCTGCCCATTGGAACCACTTCGGGCTCACCCGTCGGGCTATCGTTCTTGGGGTGGAGAGGCAGTGATGAGGAATTGCTTGCGCTCGCGCGCAGCCTTTCTCGGCACGTTGGTGTTACGAGCTAGAAGAAATCGGTCTAACCGGGCTCGCCGGAACACCTTAAATAAGCACCTGCATGGGCAGCTAATTCTCCAAGGGCCTCCTACTGGCGCAGGAGACCGGTTAGAAGCGCCCGCACATCCCCGGGAATGCTCACTGGCCGGTTGGTCTGACGATCCACATAAACATGCACAAAGAACCCAAGGGCCGAGACCTCGGTCTGGTCATTGGCAAAGACGCCGAGCTCGTACTGCACACTGCTGTTGCCGATTTTCACAACCCGCAGACCAATCTGAATTCGGTCGGGAAACGTCACCGAAGAGAAATACTGACAACGGGTTTCAACCACCAGCCCAACAACGGGACTGGTTTCAATATCGAGAAGCCCCCCTTCAACCAGGTGCTGGTTCACAGC
>JAURFZ010000239.1 GCA_030834045.1 Burkholderiales bacterium | reverse complement strand
ATGGTAGTTTTTGTGTCATTCTGTAAAAAAATGCTTAAAACTCATTTATCGCAACTCTAGTTTTATTATCACTAATGATCAGTATTCCTTTTTCATAAGCACAGGACAACCCATTTACCTTGGTATAGACCGAACCCTGCCCAGTGACTTGAGATAATAATTTTCCCTCATTACAGACTAATTTTTTCGGATCTTGTGGCTGTGATACTAAGTGTTGCACAACGATACCGAAGACTAAGAAGAGCATCGTTAGAGCTACGAGATGTTTCAAGACTGTTTTCACCATTCTTGATACCTATCTTTGTTAAATACACAACATATTGTATCTTATTAACAAAAAAAATCAATTTGTTGTTATTTTTTGTGTGGAAGTAATTAATGGCGGAAGGGGCGGGATTCGAACCCGCGTTAGGGAGTTCACCCTAAACACGCTTTCCAGGCGTGCGACTTAAACCACTCATCCACCCTTCCGAGAAATTTTGCATATTATACATAGATAGCTCATGAGAATGTTGACTTGATTAAAAATCCAAATGGCTTTAATGTAATAAATCTACTTAGCTTAATAACTATTTATTCATTACAGCTAATTTTATTTTTGGGAGGAAAGAAAAATGGCGTTTGATACACTGAAGAACCTTGGAATTGATAGTCCATTCAAGGAAAGATATGATAATTTTATTGGTGGTAAATGGGTTAAACCTGTTGAAGGTAAATACTTTGAGAACATCACTCCACTAACCGGCAAGCCTTTTTGTGAGGTTGCAAGATCGACCGAAGCTGATATCAATTTAGCCTTAGATGCAGCGCATGCAGCTAAAGATGCATGGGGTAAAACAAGCCCTACGGAAAGA
>JAURFZ010000238.1 GCA_030834045.1 Burkholderiales bacterium | reverse complement strand
GCCGGGCGCCGCCCGCATCAAGCCCAACAAAATGAGGCGCAAAGACAATCACCGGCCGCCCCTGCTCAATAAAGGCCCGCTTTGCTACCTCGAACAGTTCGAGATTTTCTAATCTAACTAATTGTTTTAGATCATTTTCTCTGATTCGCCAAAGCTGAAATAAGTCGAGAAAGGCACGGGCAACGTTTCGAAAGAACTGACGCGAGATGGTCAAGCGCTGGGCCTCAGAGAGCGATGGAAAGCAAAGCGAAAGATTACGCGCAACCACTAGGCGTCGGGGTGAGGCGAGCCAGTAAAGCAAGGCGCCCAGGGGAACCGACAGCACCTGCTGAATTCTCCGAGGCAGATAGGAATAGATGCCGCCAAGCCACAAGGAGCCCTTCACCACCGAATTAAGAACCTCGCGCGCCATCGAAGAAGGCTAGCCTATGAGCCTGGGGTATGATCGGGCGTCACTTTTCAGAATAAACAATGATTCACCCTCTTGCCCAAGTTTCCGACCAGGCCTCATTGGCCGATGACGTCAGGGTTGACGCCTTTGCCGTCATTGGCCACAACGTAAAAATTAGCAAGGGCAGCTGGGTTGCCTCGCATGCGGTTATTTCGGGGCCCTGCACCATCGGCGAACACTGCCAAATTTACCCTTTTGTAAGTCTTGGCCAGCCTCCCCAAGACCTGAGCTACAAAGACGAACCCACCGAGCTCGTTATTGGCGATCACAACATCATTCGAGAGTCGGCCACGCTCCACCGTGGAACCGTTCGGGGTGGCGGGGTGACGCGTGTTGGCGACCATAACCTGATTATGGCGTATTGCCACATTGCCCATGACTGCAAAATCGGCAGCAACGTTATTTTTGCAAACAA
>JAURFZ010000237.1 GCA_030834045.1 Burkholderiales bacterium | reverse complement strand
AGTTATGACGTGCAAATTGGGATTCCAAAAGAATCACTGGACGGTGAGGCGCGCGTGGCGGGTTCTCCCGAGACGGTTAAAAAATTAGCAGCGCAGGGTCACGAGGTGCTGGTGGCTCGTGACGCGGGCAAAGCCTCAAGCATGCTTAATGCCGCCTTTGAAGAGGCAGGCGCCAAGCTCGTGGACCAGGCCCAGGCCCTGGCGGCTGACCTGGTGCTTAAGGTGCGTTTTCCGTCGGACGACGAGCTTAAGGGCATGAAAAAAGGTGCTGTGCTTGTCGGTATGCTCTCGCCGTTTGACCGCCCAGGGCTGGAAAAACTGGCTGCGGCTGGGCTCACCGCCTTTGCCATGGAGGCTGCGCCTCGAACCACCCGTGCTCAGTCGCTTGACGTTCTGTCGTCCCAGGCCAATCTTGCAGGCTACAAGGCCGTCATGCTTGCCGCCGACGCCTATCCGCGCATCTTCCCTATGCTTATGACGGCGGCGGGAACGGTGAAGGCGGCTCGCGTAGTGATTCTAGGCGCGGGCGTGGCAGGACTTCAGGCCATTGCCACCGCCAAGCGTCTTGGCGGAGTTGTCGAGGCAAGCGATGTTCGGCCTGCCGTGAAAGAACAAATAGAATCGCTCGGGGCAAAGTTTATTGACGTGCCTTACGAGACCGAGGAAGAGCGTGAAATTGCTCAAGGTGCGGGCGGATATGCCCGACCCATGCCCGAGGGATGGATGAGGCGGCAGGCGGCCGAAGTTGCCAAGCGCATTGCCCAGGCCGACATTGTTATTTCCACAGCCCTTATCCCAGGCCGCAAGGCTCCTATTCTTATTACCGAAGACATGGTGGCTAGCATGAAGCCAGGCTCGGTCATTGTGGACATGGCC
>JAURFZ010000236.1 GCA_030834045.1 Burkholderiales bacterium | reverse complement strand
GACAGAAAGCTGCTGGCTGATCTTGCTGTCACCGACAAGGCCGCCTTCGAGGCGATCGTCAAGCAGGCCAAAGACGCTCTGCAGTAACGCAGGCGTCCAGGCCATCGTTCGCCTCTATTCCCAATGTCCGGCACTGGTACAGACCAGCAGCTGGTTGACGAGGCTCGCATGGCATTCCATGCAGCCTCCGATCCAGCCTCCCTTGAGAACGCCAAGGCCAAATTCTTAGGTAAATCGGGGCTCATCACCGAGCAGCTCAAAAGGCTTGGGGAGCTTGGGCCCGAGCAGAAGAAGCTAGAGGGCGCTCGCATTAACGCGCTTAAGGGCGAAATTGAAGCCTTACTGAGCCAGCGTCGCGAGGCGCTTGCCCAGGCTCAACTTGCTGCCAAGTTGGCCCAGGATCGTCTTGATATCTCAATGCCTGGTCGCGGTATGTCCGCAGGAAGTCTTCACCCCGTTATGACCACCTGGCAACGTGTTGAGGCTATTTTTAAATCGATGGGCTTTGATGTAGCAGATGGTCCAGAAGTTGAGACCGACTGGACAAACTTCACAGCTTTAAACAATCCCGAGAACCACCCTGCGCGCTCGATGCAAGACACCTTCTATCTCGATCTACGCGATGCCGATGGCCTGCCCCTTTTGCTGCGCACCCACACAAGCCCAATGCAGGTGCGTTATGCCCGCAGCCATCAGCCTCCCTTGCGCGTTATTGCACCAGGTCGCACCTACAGGGTGGACAGTGACGCCACCCACTCGCCTATGTTCCATCAGGTGGAAGGGCTTTGGCTGGGAGAGCAGGTGAGTTTTACCGACCTCAAGGGGCTTTACTTCGAGTTCCTCTGCGCCTTTTTTGAGACCAAAGACCTCGACATCCGTTTCCGTCCTTCGTTCTTTCCTTTTAC
>JAURFZ010000235.1 GCA_030834045.1 Burkholderiales bacterium | reverse complement strand
TGCGCCTGCTGGGCATAACGACCAAAAGGGTAGCGAGACTCGAGTTTCTGAAGCAGGCCAATGGCCGTGGCCCAATTGCCCGCGTTCATTTCATCTTTGGCCTCGGCGTACAGCCTGTCTGCTGACCAGTTAACCGTTTCATCACGTTCCGTTGTGGAACATCCCGTAAGGCTTAGTGACAGACAAGCCAAAACAAGAATTAAAAGGGAAAATAGACGCCAGCCTCCAACACGTTCGGCTATCAAGACAGGAACTCCTTCACATTGACCGACCTTCATACCCCCACCAATCCAGAGCCACTGAGCGATGACCTTTTGGAAGTCGACGAGGCCAGTGAACTCGACCAGGCTCATTATAGCGAGGAGCTTTGGTTTGAGGTCCAGCCTGAAGAGACCGGTCGGCGGCTTGATGCATTTTTAGCAGGCTGCCTTCGCGACCACTCGCGATCGCGAATTCAACAATGGATCGCAGCTGGGCAGGTCAGCCTTCTCAACCATGCGGTGACCAAAGGCAGCCAGGCCGTGGCAACCGGCCAGTCGTATCGAGTACGTGTTCCTAAGCCGCAGGCTGTTGAGGCTGGGCAGCCGGAGGCGATGGATTTAGCCATTGTTTTTCAAGACGACGAGCTTATTGTCGTCAATAAGCCTGCCAACCTGGTGGTGCATCCTGCAGCAGGGCATTGGTCCGGCACCCTTCTTAACGGACTTCTTCACCAATGGCCCGAGCTGCATCAACTGCCGCGGGCTGGGATTGTTCATCGTCTCGATCGGGACACCTCGGGTCTTATGGTGGTGGCCAAAACGCTGACCAGCCAGACCAGCCTGGTCCGGCAATTGCAGAGTAAGTCTGTCTTTCGGCATTATCTGGCCGTCTGCTGGCATCGACAGGCCGCGGGCACCGGCGGTCGAACCGGGCTTATGAAAGGCAAGATTGAA
>JAURFZ010000234.1 GCA_030834045.1 Burkholderiales bacterium | reverse complement strand
ACCAGGCCGTTACCCTTCCCGCAGAGCCCGCCCTCATTCTGGCAGGTGCTGGAAGCGGTAAGACACGGGTCCTGACCACCCGAATTGCCTGGCTTATTTCAACAGGCCAGGTAAGTCCTTACGGCGTACTTGCGGTCACTTTTACGAACAAGGCGGCCCGCGAGATGCTGGCCCGACTTGGCGGCATGCTAACTGTGAACCTAAAAGGCATGTGGGTAGGCACCTTTCACGGGCTCTGTAACCGGTTGCTGCGGGCGCATCACCGCGATGCGGCACTTCCCTCAGCGTTTCAGATTCTCGATAGCCAAGACCAGCTCTCGTCTATGAAGCGACTGCTTAAGGCCATGAATGTAGATGACCAGAAGTTTCCCCCTCGACAGGTACAGTCTTTTATTAACAATGCGAAAGAGCAGGGCCTGCGGCCGCAGCAGGTGGACGATGCCGATGGCTACAACCGCAAGTTCGTTGAGATCTACCAGGCCTACGACGATCAATGCCAGCGTGAAGGCGTTGTAGACTTCGGTGAGCTTTTGCTGCGATCGGTGGAGCTTCTTAAACGGTCGGACGCCTTGCGAGGCCATTACCAGCAGCGGTTTGGCCATCTGCTCGTGGACGAGTTCCAGGACACCAACCCCTTGCAGTACGAGTGGCTTAAGCTGCTAAGTTCACCCGCCACAGGCGTCTTTGCCGTGGGTGACGACGATCAAAGCATCTACGCCTTTCGGGGTGCTGACGTACAGAACATGCATCGGTTTAAGCGTGAATTTGCGGTGGCCCACGAGATTAAGCTTGAGCAGAACTACCGCTCCTGCGGCCATATTCTTGATGCGGCCAATGCACTTATTGCGAACAACACGGGCAGGCTCGGCAAGAACCTTTGGACCGATGCGGGCTCGGGCGAGCCCATTCGGGTGATGGAGTCGGCAAGCGACATGCTCGAGGCCTACTGGCTGGTTGATGAGATTCGCAATCTGGTTGCCGAGGGTCGGGCCCGCAGCGA
>JAURFZ010000233.1 GCA_030834045.1 Burkholderiales bacterium | reverse complement strand
TGTAAGCAACCCTGACAGCCTACTTAAGTTGCTCAACCCCATTGCCAGTCAGTTTGACGTCATGCGCCCGTCCATTGTTACGGGCCTGCTTCGGGTGGCCAACGAGAACCAAGCCCGCCAAGAGCAGCGCATTCGCCTCTTTGAAATTGGCCGTGTTTTTAGCCGGCAGCCAGAGCCAGGCGATGTGGTCGACGCGATGTCGGTACCAAGTGTCTGGCAGCCCCAAAGGCTCGCCGCCTTCGCAAGCGGGCTCGCCTTTCCGCTCCAATGGGGGCTTGAAAGCAGGGCAGTCGACTTCTTTGACCTGAAGGGTGACCTTCAACAGCTTGGTCTTCTTGAGGCCACCGGTTTGCAACAGTATTCATCAGCAGACGTTGTAGCCATACGGGTGCGTCCATTAACCGAGCATGAGGCTTCGGAAAGCTATCGCTTCCTGCATCCTGGCCGCTCAGCCCTGGTTATTGACCCAGGCGAGCAGGTTTGCGGTTGGTTTGGCGAGCTGCATCCCAGTCTTCTAAACGAACTTGAACTTCAGTCGGGCAGCCTTGCCCTTGAACTTGATCTTGAGCTGCTCGTGAAACAACCTTGGCCGTCCGTGGTCTCACCGTCCAAATTCCCCAGCATGGAACGCGACCTCGCTTTTATTCTTGCAAAGGCTGTTCCCTTAAGTCAGGTAATCGGTGCAATTAAAGACGTAAAAAATCAATCAAAACAGTATGATAAACTAGTGAACTTCATGTTGTTTGATCAGTACGTCGGGCAGGGCATAAATTCTGACGAAAAAAGTCTTGCTTTCAGGTTCTTATTTCAAGATACTGAGAAAACACTTGAAGTTCAGGAAGTCGACGATCTGCTTGGCGAAATCACTAAAAGGGTCGTCAAAGACTGCCAAGCGCGACTCAGAGGGGCCTCGTAAACCGTGTTAACCGAATCCAAATCCAGTTCCGTTTCAGGTGGCGCTTCCCCGGAGGCCGCTGCAGACTCAGCTGCCCTCACCAAG
>JAURFZ010000232.1 GCA_030834045.1 Burkholderiales bacterium | reverse complement strand
GTAGGGCTGTAGGCCTTAACCGGCGAAGCCCTACCCGCCCACTGGCCTGCAAGCACCTTCAGTGAATAGCCATGGGCATTTGAGCCCTGAAATTCGCGGGCGGGGTAATTGCTGAACTCGGGTTTCATGGCTTCAAGTGGCTTGGGCAGGGCAAGCCATAACTGCATCCCCTCAACCTCTGAACCACTGTTTCGAATGTCTTGGGGAACACGCTCGGAATGCACAATGCCTTTTCCCGCCGCCATAAGGTTCACCGCGCCTGGCTCAATGCGCTGCTCAGTGCCAAGGCTGTCCCGATGCATAAAACCGCCCGAAAACAAATACGTAAATGTAGCTAGGCCAATGTGCGGATGCGGACGGACATCGCCTGAGGTCTCGTTTGCAGCGAACTGGGCGGGCCCCATGTGATCAACAAACACAAAGGGGCCAAGCGCCCGACAACCCTCAACAGGAAGAGCTCGTCGAACGGGAAAGCCGACATCTTTCTGACTGGATTGCAGAATAATCATGCTGCCAACCGGCCCGACTGATAGTCGTTAATGGCCTGCTCAATTTCTTCACGGGTGTTCATGACGAAGGGGCCATGTTGCACGACAGGCTCTCGCAAGGGTTTAGCGGCAAGCACTAGAAAACGTGCGCCCTGCGCGCAAGCCTGCAGGTGCAACCGCTCCCCTTCACCAAAAACAGCCGCATGCTTAAGCGGCAAGGCCTGGGAGAGGCTGGCAGAAAGCGCCAATTCGCCCTCAAAGACGTAGACCATTGCCGTGTGATCAGCCGGTAAGGCATGCTCGAAGACCATTCCTGCAGCAAGCTTGACATCAATAAAAAGTGGCTGGGTGCTGACCCCTTGGATGGGGCCCTGCAGACCCTGGAAGTCACCTGCAATAACCTTGACCCATCGTCCGTCCTCGCTCTGACATACGGGAATGTCTTGCGAGGGTATGTCCCGATAGCCAGCAGGCTTCATCTTCTCTGCCGCTGGCAGATTAATCCATAGCTGAAAACCGCGCATGGCCCCT
>JAURFZ010000231.1 GCA_030834045.1 Burkholderiales bacterium | reverse complement strand
AGGCCTGAGGGACGAAAAAGAAGAACCAGAATAAGCACCGCAAAGGCGAAGATATCTTGGTAATGACTGCCCAAGAATCCACCTGTAATGTCGCCAATGTAGCCAGCCCCCAGGCTTTCAATAATGCCAAGTAAAAGCCCGCCAAGCACCGCACCAGGTACATTACCAATGCCACCTAAGACGGCTGCCGTGAAAGCCTTAAGCCCAAGAATGAAACCCATGGTGAAATGTACGATGTTGTAGTTCATGGCGACCAAGAGCCCTGCAACGGCGGCCAGTGCTGCGCCAATCATGAAGGTGAGCGCGATGATACGGTCAGGATTGATACCCATGAGCATGGCCATGGAAGGGCTTTCTGAAACCGCACGCATGGCCCGACCAAGCCGGCTGTATTGAATGAGAAGTACCAGGGCTGCCATAAGCACCGCGGAGACCGCGAGAATAAGCAGTTGTTTGGGCGCAATGAATGCGCCCTGCCATTGAATGGGGATGGTTGGTAGAAGGTCTGGAAAGACCATAGGGTTTGGACCCCAGACAAGCATCGCCAGGGTCTGCAGAACAATTGATAATCCAATGGCTGTAATTAAGGGAGCAAGCCGCGGAGCATTGCGTAGCGGCCGATAGGCAAGTCGCTCGATGGTGGCTGATAAGGCCATGCAGGCAGGAATGGCCGTTAGAAGAGCAAGCAGCATCATGGCCCAGGGGGCCATACCAGGAAAAAAAGTCTGCAACAAACTGACAACGGTGAGGCTCACCATGGCACCCACCATAAGCACCTCACCGTGGGTGAAGTTAATGAGCTGCAAGATGCCATAGACCATGGTGTAGCCTAGGGCCACCAGGGCATAGACACTTCCTAAAACCAGTCCGTTAAAAAGCTGTTGAAGGAAGATGTCCATGCCTACGAACGTCAGTGTTCAGGTCAAAGGCCGAAACTAGCTGCCGGGGCCCTTAATTGCTGCAAGGCCCTGCCATGTCTGGACCACCGTGTCGGGGTTAAGCGAGATGGACTGAATGCCCTCGTCCATCAGCCAGGCGGCAAAATCGGGATGGTCCGATGGGCCCTGGCCACATATTCCCACGTACTTACCAGCCTTGTTACAGGCC
>JAURFZ010000230.1 GCA_030834045.1 Burkholderiales bacterium | reverse complement strand
TACGTTCTGAGTAGAACCCATTGGAGCAACTGTAAAGACTTCCCCCGAGCCTGCAGGGACGGTCGCTAAGGTTTTTGAAGATGAACCCCCAAGCCCATCGGAACCCCCACCGCAACCGGACAACGCCAATGCTGAAGCAAACAAAAAAACTATCGCACGACCACGAAGTCCCTGCCCAAAACCTCTTGTGTAAGCCATTGGAGTTCTTTCATGGAAATTGACGGCACTTTACGACTATTACGTTTGCTAGTTGGTCGGGGCGAGATGATTCGAACATCCGACCCCTTGCACCCCATGCAAGTGCGCTACCAGGCTGCGCTACGCCCCGACCGAAGCTTTTGATTGTATCAAATGCGCCTGCTGAAAGCCGGTCCGGGCGTGACCAGCCCTTTAGAAAGAAACGGCCTAGCCCTTAAGCGCGCGAAGTACTTGTTCGAGCTCGGTCCGGAGAGCAGGATCAATTGTTGCGCTTGCTAAGTTGGAAGAAGCATCTGCCATCTCAAGGTGAGCCTGGTTCTTAGCTGCCGGAAGGTTCTTTATGGACGTGAAGTTCGCGGCTCGGGCATCTGCCACAGCCCCAAGGGGTGTAATGGCCGAGAGCGTGTCAAGACTCGTCACCCGATTAAGCTCAGTAAGCCGAGAACGGGCGCCATTGATAGTGAAACCTTCCTCGTAGAGAAGCTCGCGAATCCTACGAATCAGCATAACCTCGTGGTGCTGGTAGTAACGCCTGTTTCCGCGACGCTTAACCGGACGAAGCTGAGAGAACTCCTGTTCCCAGTAGCGAAGGACATGGGGCTTCACACTGCAAAGCTCACTAACCTCACCAATTGTGAAATAGCGCTTCGAAGGGATGATGGGTAAGTTGATCTCGGCCATGCCAGAGCTTTAAATGCCTTAGGCTTCGGCCGAACCCGAGCTGCCGTCGCCAAAACCCGCCTGCACTGCATTGGGGTCCTGAACCACTGCTTTCAGCTTTTGACTGGCGTGAAAGGTAACAACTCGTCTTGCCGAAATAGGAATGGACTCGCCCGTTTTGGGGTTTCGCCCCGGTCGCGAGGGCTTATCCCGGAGTTGGAAGTTGCCAAAACCCGAAAGCTTGACCATTTCGCCTCTCACAAGGCAGGCCCGAAGCTCGTCGAAGAAGGCATCCACCATTTCCTTGGATTCACGTTTG
>JAURFZ010000022.1 GCA_030834045.1 Burkholderiales bacterium | reverse complement strand
CGGTGCTGCCACCATGGACCTGAGGTGTTGTTGACGATCCGATTAGCGTGGGACAAAGAAGGCTGCCTTTTCATTTATGACTAGGCTGGGATCGTCCTCAGAACGTACCCGCAGAAGAATTTTATGTGAGCCCTTGTTAAGGGATTCAGCTATTGAAATAGGAATCCGTAAGTCGATAATGGCAGTTGCATTGGCCGATGGATCGACTGTAATTTTTGTTTTTCCGTAGCTTTCAAGTTCTGGCAGGCCGCTGCCTTCAATAACCAGACGCTTCGCCTCGTGGCTCTTGTTGGTAATTTGAAGCCGGTAGACATTCTCAATGAACTGACCCTCAACTTCGCGTGCCAGAGCACCCCGGTCGCGAATAACATTCACGGTTAATGGGCTTCGATTTAAAAGTGATGCAAAGACCACGGCTGCGATAATCAGAAGAAGCACGGTGTAAATAACAACGCGTGGTCGCAAGAAGCGCCGACGAATGTCTGCCTCTTGTACAACGCCATCCAAGGCATTCAGTGTGGTGTAGCGAACCAGCCCTCGGGGGTATTGCATACGATCCATAATCTGGTTGCAGGCATCGGCACAAAGCCCGCAGCCAATGCACTCGTACTGCAGACCGTCTCGAATGTCGATTCCTGTTGGACAGACTTCAACACAGACCCCGCAGTCAATGCAGTCCCCTTTCCCAGAGGCTAATTGATCCTCGGCCTTGGAGCGCTTGCCGCGGGGCTCACCACGGCTCTCGTCATAGCTAACAATCAGCGTGTCGGGATCAAACATGGCACTCTGAAATCGTGCGTAGGGACACATGTACTTGCAAACCTGCTCGCGCATGAAGCCCGCCTGAAGCAGGGTAAAAAACGAATAAAAGAGCATCCAAAACCATTGCCAGAAGCCTAGGCTTGCGTTCAATACCCCCTGACCCAGTTCATGAATGGGCGTGAAATAACCTGCAAAGGTGAAGCCTGTCCAAAGTGCCACAAGGGCCCAGGCGAAAAACTTCAGCCCTCGCCTCGGTAGGCGTGCAAGCAAGGAAAGCTCTTTGTCACGTCGCATGCGTGCATGACGATCGCCCTCAATCCATCGCTCGATCTGCATAAAGATCTCGGTGTAGACCGTTTGTGGGCAGGCATAGCCGCAGAAAAGTCGACCCGCAATGGCTGTAAACAGAAACAAGCCAAAGGCAGATAGGAGCAGAAGTGCTGTTAGGTAGATAAAGTCTTGCGGAACCAGCAGAAGGTCGAGGATGTAGAAGCGCCGCGCTTCAAGGTCGAACAAGACGGCCTGCCGGTCGTTCCAGGACAGCCAGGGTGTGAGGTAGTAAAACGCCTGCGTAATGAACACAAAGAACCAGCGCCAGTTGTTGAACCAGCCCTTCGTAGCCTTGGCATAGATCTTTTTGCCCGGGGCATAGAGAAGAACGGTCTGTTCAACAACGGGAGAGCTAGAGGGTTCGGACATTGGCTTTTCTGGAAGCGTTAATAAAGAGTGCCCTGTTGCCAGGGCGCCCCGCAACGGGGCCAGACTGATCTGCTGAACTATTGATTGCTGGCAACTGCCTTGGGCTTTGCAGTCAGGCTGTATACATAGGCTGCAACAATGTGCGATTTCTCTTCGCCAAGGATATCTTTCCAGGCGGGCATGACGCCATGACGACCGTTGTTAATGGTTTCAACGATGGCTTTGGCTGTACCGCCATAGACCCAGATTTTATCGTTCAGGCGCGGGGCGCCCATGGCAGGCCCGCCCTCACCCTTCGCGCCGTGACAGGCTGCGCATGCTGCAAACTTTGTTGAGCCTAGGCTTGCCTTAATGGAATCGTGGGCACTGCCTGCAAGACTTAGAACATAGTGGGCGACATTTTCAACATCGGCGGGTGAGCCAACCGCAGCCGCCATAGGAGGCATGATGCCTTGTCGGCCTTCAAGTACGGCCGTTTTAATAGCGTCGCCTGACCCCCCCCAGGTCCAGTCGTTATCGGCAAGGTTCGGGAAGCCCTTTGCGCCTCGGGCATCGGTGCCGTGGCATTGGGCGCAGTTGTTTACAAACAGACGCTGCCCAATGGCGATAGCTTCTGGTTGTTGGGCCGTATCCTCAACCGACATGGCCGCAAACTTGGCATAAATGGGCCCATAACGCGCATCGGCCTTTGCCACTTCCTTTTCGTATTGTTCTTTCGAGCTCCATCCCAGGCTGCCTTGGCTCGTGCCCAGCCCTGGGAAGAGGACGAGGTAAAGGAGGGCAAAGGCGATGGTGAGGTAGAAGAGAATCATCCACCAACGGGGCAGTGGATTATCGAATTCGGCAAGGTCTTCATCCCAGGTGTGGCCGGTTGTTTGCACTGCACCTGGCTTAATTTTTTTGCGCGACAAAAAGTATAGGAATACTCCGCAGGCAAGAATGCTTACTAAAACGCCTACGATGACGAAAAGATTCCAAAACCCGCTCGTAAAGTCAGCCATGATGTTTCATCCTGTGTTCGAACAATCCTTGTTAGGGCTTAAAGGCCCTGAGATGGTTTAGAGCCATCTGTCTGTTTGGCCTCCGTCGCGGGAGGCTCGTCAAGAAGAGGAATACGCGAGGCATCCTCCATGTTCTTCTTTTGACCACGGCTGTAAACCAAGGCCACGATTCCAAGAAAGACCAGAAGGCTTAAAAGCGTAAAGATGGAGTGGAAGGTGATCATGAGCGCTTCTCCTTAATGGCAAGGCCAAGCGATTGCAAGTAAGCAATCATGGCCTCAAGCTCGGTCTTTCCGTTAAGGTCTTCAACAGCACTCGCAATGTCTTCATCGCTGTAAGGAACGCCCACGATGCGAAGTGTTGCCATCTTGGCCTGAACTTGTTCTCCATTGACAATACCTGTGGCAAGCCAGGGGTAGGCGGGCATATTGGACTCTGGGACAACATCACGCGGGTTGATGAGGTGCACGCGATGCCACTCATCCGAGTAGCGGCCTCCCACTCGAGCAAGATCGGGCCCGGTGCGCTTGGAGCCCCATAAAAAGGGGCGCTCATACACGGACTCGCCGGCAACCGAGTAGTGGCCGTAGCGTTCGGTTTCTGCGCGGAAGGGACGAATCATCTGAGAGTGGCAGCCCACGCAGCCTTCACGCACATAAACCTGCCTTCCAGCAAGCTGCAAGGCGGTATAGGGCTTAAGCCCAGTGACAGGCTCTGTTGTGGACTTCTGGAAAAAGAGGGGGACGATTTCGATGAGCCCACCAATAGCCACAACAATAAGCACAAGCACAATCAGAAGGCCGGGGGACTTTTCAACAATATCGTGTTTCATGGTGTCTATCTCCCTTTGCTTAACCGTGCGCCACTGCAGGAATCCGGGCATTTACGGGCTGGGGTTGGCGCAAGGTCATTGCAACGTTCCAGGCCATGATGAGCATGCCGCTTAAATAGAGCAGACCTCCGCCGAGTCGAATAACGTAATAGGGGAAACTGGCCTTTACGCTCTCAACAAAGCTGTAGGTAAGCGAGCCGTCCTCGTTAATGGCGCGCCACATTAGCCCCTGCATAACTCCTGAGATCCACATGGCGGCGATATAAAGAACGATGCCAATGGTGGCAATCCAAAAGTGAAGCTCAATGGCCTTCACGCTGTGCATCTGAGTCTTGCCAGCCATACGTGGAATTAGGTAGTAAATGGCTCCCATGGTGATAAAGCCCACCCACCCCAAGGCACCTGAATGCACATGGCCAATGGTCCAGTCGGTATAGTGGCTTAATGCATTGACGGTCTTAATGCCCATCATGGGACCTTCGAAGGTCGACATGCCATAAAAGGAGACCGAGACAATTAAGAACTTCAGAATGGGGTCGTTGCGCAGCTTATGCCATGCACCCGATAAGGTCATGATGCCGTTGATCATGCCGCCCCAGCTCGGTGCCAAAAGAATAAGCGAGAAGACCATTCCAATGGACTGAGTCCAGTCGGGCAGTGCCGTGTAGTGCAGATGGTGGGGGCCTGCCCACATGTAGGTAAATATCAAGGCCCAGAAATGAACAATGGATAAGCGGTAGGAGTAAACCGGTCGCTCGGCCTGTTTAGGAATGAAGTAGTACATCATTCCAAGAAAGCCAGCCGTCAAGAAAAAGCCAACAGCATTGTGGCCGTACCACCACTGCACCATGGCGTCTTGAACACCTGCGAAGACCCCCACGGAATCCCACATACCCACGGGAATAGCTGCACTACGAACAATGTGCAAGAGGGCAACAGTAAGAATGAAGGCACCGTAGAACCAGTTGGCCACATAAATGTGTTCGACTCGCCGGCGCATGAGGGTTCCAAAAAAGACAATGGCATAGGCAATCCAGACCACGGCAAGCAAGAGGTCAATGGGCCAGGCCAGCTCGGCATACTCATGCGTGCTGGTGATACCTAAAGGCAGAGTAATTGCCGCAAGCACAATGACTGCCTGGTAGCCCCAGAAGGTGAACAAGGCCAGCCCGTCTGAGAAAAGCCGGGTATGGCAGGTGCGCTGAACAATGTAGTAGGACGTGGCAAGTAAGGCGGACCCACCAAAGGCAAAAATAACGGCATTGGTGTGAAGAGGTCGTAGCCTGCCGTAGGAGAGCCAGGGAATTCCCTCGGCGAGGGTTGGAAAGGCAAGTTGTGCGGCAATCCAGACGCCTACCGACATACCCACAAGGCCCCAGACCACGGTAGCAATGGCAAAAAGTCGAACGACGTCGTAGTTATATTCCTCGGCGATGGCCCTGCTCGCGTAGTGCGCGGCATCGGCCTTACTTGGGGTAAGGACAGCAGACATGGTGTTATCACTCCAGAGAGAGTTTTATATTTCTAATGTATGCATTTTCCCACATATACACTCCGACCCTCGTCAATTAGTCGAATGGCCGAGTGTTTTACTGGGGTTTACCCGAGTGGCTCTCTGGTGGTGATTGCGATGTCACTTCGCCCTGGTCGTCGTCAAGCAAGATGCGTTGGGCGGGGGAGTCAAGGTCGTCAAACTGGCCATTGCTGGACATGCGAAAGTAAATCCAGACCACAAGCCCCACCACCACAAGGCTTATACCGACCAGAATAGGGAAGACTTCCATTGGGGCTTATCGTAACAATCGGGCGGCGTTAGCCATAACCAAGAGTGAGGAGCCGGCCATACCAATGGCTGCCCAGGCTGGCCCAAGGAAGCCAAGGGCGGCCAGGGGGATGGCGGTTAGGTTGTAACCAATCGCCCAGGCGATGTTTTGGTTAAGAATGATTTTTGTGCGTTGGGCGGTGGCAACAAAGCCTGCAACACCCAACAGACCGGGGCGCAGCAGGTAGACATCGGCTCGTTGCTTTGCAAGGGGGGCACTTGCGCTTACTGCAATGGATAAATCGGCCTGTGCCAGAACCGGCGCATCGTTAATACCATCGCCAACCATGCCAACTGCAAGGCCAGTACCTTGCAGTTGGCGAAGCCTGTTGAGCTTCGCCTCGGGGGAGAGCTCTCCCACCGCCTGCGCATCAGCAAGTCCAAGCATCTTGGCCAAAGCGCTCACCCGCTCGCTGCGGTCGCCACTTAGAACCCAAAGGTCGAGCCCGAGTTCTTTAAGTGCTGCCAGCGTGGCCTGGGCATCAGGCCTGGGCTGGTCGTTAAGCCAGAAGCCCGCAATAACATCGCCCTCAAGCCCCAGGTAGAGGCTTGCAGCCTCGCCATACTCAGACCCTTTGGAAATCGCCGACCCAGAGGCTGAGCCCCCAACAAAACTTGCTGAACCAAGTCTTATTAATGTGCCGTTGGCCATCCGACCTTGCATACCGAGTCCCGGCTTCTGTTCAACGGCCTGCAGCCCAAGCCGGTCTAGGCGAACTTCGCTTGCTTGGTTCAGCCCAAGCTTTGAGCATGAGGCACGAAAAAGTGCGACCGCAAGCGGGTGATGGCTGTTTTCTGTCAGCTGGGCAACCAGAGCCCAGATCTCGGCCTCAGTGTAGGCCTTGCTTCCCCTCACCTTCATAACAACCGAGGACGATTCGGGCTCGGTGAGTGTCCCGGTCTTGTCAAAGGCCAGAGTCTTAAGCGCCCAGCCCTTGGCCAGACTGTCTGGGCTCGAGACCGCAACACCCTTTTCCAGCAACTGTGCAAGGCTCGCAGCATAGGCGGCCGGCCCCGCAACCGAGAGGGCACAGGGGCAAGAGACCACCAAAATAGCAACAAGCCGAGGAAGCCATTGGTCCAAAGGCTCCTGGAAGACAACGGCCCAGCCGATTGATGCGATGGCAATCGTCAGAATCCCAAGAGTGAATCTCGCGGCGACACGGTCGGCCCAGTGGCTCCACTGGGGCCTTTCGGCGGCGGCGGCCTCGGCAAGCTGGCCCAGGCGCGCAAGCGACCCCTGCGCACCAGAGCCCTGCACACGCCCCTGGAGTTCAGGGCCCAGATTGATGGCGCCTTCTGGGCAGAAGTCACCGGAGTGTTTGCGAACCGGGTGAGGTTCGCCCGTGAGCGAGGAGATATCAAGCTCGGTTCCAGCGCCCAAGTGATCGACAAGCTCAATATCAGCGGGAAGCCGAGAACCAGAAGGCACACGAATACGATCACCATCCTTTAGGTTCCATGGAGGGCAATCCCCTGATTCGGGCTCGAGTCGATGGGCAAGTACAGGCGGCTCAAGAGAGAGTTCTTCACGTCGGCGCATGGTGCGGCGGCGAATGACGGATTCAATGCGTCGGGCCCCAAGCACCAAGAAAAGAAACATAGTGACCGACTCGAAATAAACATCAGAGGCCTGAGCCCAGAGGCCATAGAGGCTCCCAAGAAACGCAAGAAGCAGCCCAAGGCTGATAGGGACATCCATATTTAGGCGGCCCTGACGCAGGGCCATCAGGGCGCTTGTGAAGAAACCTGACCCACTGTAGAGCAGCACAGGAAGACAAAGTGCCAGGGAGGCAAGCCTTAAGGTCAGCAGGGCATCGGCTTCCATTTGGCTGCCATGAAGGTACTCGGGCAGGGCAAGCATCATCACTTGCGCCCAGCCCAGCCCAGCAACAAAGAGGCGGCGATTCTCAAGTTTTTCTTGGCGTCTGCGCTGCTCTTCAAGTTGGCTCGCGCCCAGGGGCACGGCTGCATAGCCAAGCCTTAGAAGGCTCTGACTTAATGCATTGAGGCCCGTTAGCCTCGGATTCCATCGCAGTCGAAGTCGCGCGGTGGACGCGTTGGCGCGGGCGTGAACAACACCCGGGGTCTGCGAGAGCACGCTTTCAATAAGCCAGGCGCAGGCGCCACAGCGCAGGCCCTCAATGGCGAGCGTTGTCTCCCTCTGGTCTGTATCCTGGTTAGACTGGGCTTGGCCAGGTATCTGGATACTGGATGTCACGGTTTGAATGTGGCGGCCCGTCCAGGCAGGATCTTCAAGAAGGTCCGCCCATACCGAGAGTCGTTCAAGCTGCTTTGGCTCAAGGGCTGTGGAGGTTCGTTGCGCGTAATAACTCTCTCCGCCTGAGGCAACAATGGCCTGCGCGACTGCCTGGCAGCCTGCGCAGCACATCGGCCGATCCTCGCCAAGCACCCAGGCTGACCACAGGCCTTTCGTAGGAACAGGCTCGTTGCAGTGGTAGCAGCGCAGGCTGAGGGTCATCGACGTCTCACGGCTTTATGGAGTGATACAGAACAGATCAAGCCAGCCGGGTGGTGCAAGACCTAAGGACCTTGCAAGCCCCCACAGCGCAAAGCTAACAACAAGAAGGCCTGCCACTTGACGAATACGGTCGGAGCGGGGCCCCGATAACACCATGCCCGATGCCCAGGAGGCTACAAAGAGCGAGGGTATGGTTCCAAGACCAAAGGCAAGCATCCAACCAAGACCCGTCCATGCACTTCCTGTAACAGCGGCGGTCAGCACCATGCTGTAGACAAGTCCGCAGGGCAGCCACCCCCAGAGAGCTCCTACCCGAGCCGCTCGAGCAATGCGACCTGCAATGGCCGTCGAGGAGGTCAGACTTTCTGTCTGGCTTGCGCCCGAGGGCGTCAGGCTTGCTACAGCAAAGGGTTGAATAAATGCCCAGACTCGACCGAGCCGCGACTCGAGCTGGGTAATAAGACGGCTGATCCGAAGAAGATGCAGACCAAGCGCAAGCAGCATAAGGTTAGCCAGCACCATAGCGGTATGCCGGGCCGTATCAAGCGCAGTGAAGGCAAGAAAGGCGCCACCTACTGCCCCAGAAATTGCTCCCATCAGGCTGTAACTGCTTACCCGCCCAAGTTGCCAGGCAAGTAACTCGGCCCAACGTGCGGGTGGGCTAACCAGACCCGGGGCCGAACGACTGCGATGACCAGCCGCTGCGGCCAGACCCCCACACATCATGAGGCAGTGCCCTGAGGACCAAAGGCCAAGAAGAAAGGCGGGTAAGGGAAGGCTGATATCCATCGCCGATGCCCTTTCGGACGAGGTCTTAGAGTCTGAAGCTGGCCAGGGCAGGGGCGTGGTCGGAGGGCTTCTCCCAGCCCCTTGGCGTGCGATCAATACCGACCTGCTCGCAGTGTTTCATAAGGGCATCGCTGGCAAGCAGATGATCGATTCGCATGCCTTGGTTACGACGAAAGCCTCCCTGACGGTAATCCCACCAGGAGAAGGCCTGGTTCTTTACGCCGCTCTGGGCCCGAAAGCTGTCAGTAAAACCCAGGCCTAGAAGGTCTTGGAATCTCTGGCGTTCTTGCTTTGAGCAGAGAATCTTGTCTTGCCAGGCCATGGGGTCATGCACATCAATGTCGTCAGGCGCGATATTGAAGTCGCCAACCACGCAGCAAAGTGGGTGGCTTGCCTGCTCTTCTTCAAGCCTGAGGCGCAGTGCGTCAAGCCACTGCAGTTTGTAGCTGTACTTTTCGCTACCAACCTCCGAGCCGTTGGGCACGTAGAGGTTTATGAAGCGAATCCGGGTATCACCCTGCAAGGTTGTAAGGCTTGCCGCGATGAACCGCTTCTGGTCGCCGGGTAGCCGTGGTTCATCACAGGTCCATTCGTCGATGGCCCGAAAACTGGATGCCTTGGCAAGTATGGCCACACCGTTATAGGTTGGCTGGCCCGAGAAGACACAGTGGTAGCCAAGCGCCTGAATTTCGGCAACGGGAAACTTGTCGTCGGTGAGCTTGGTCTCTTGCAGGCCAAGGGCATCGGGTTTCTCAAGCGCAAGCCACTGACCAAGGTGCTCAAGCCGTACCCTTAGGGAATTCACATTCCAGCTGGCAAGCTTTAACAAATCTTAGACCCCGTTTGGTTCTATGCCGCTTCAAGCAAGCCAGAGTGCCGAAGCAGAGCCTCTGGGCTTGGCTCACGTCCCCGAAAGGCTTTAAATGACTCAATGGCTGGGCGTGATCCGCCCTTGGAGAGAATCTCTTTCCAGAAACGTTGCCCTACCGTCGCATAGTTCTGAGGGTCTTCCTCGAAGGCCGAGTAAGCATCGGCCGACAGAACTTCGGCCCACTTGTAGCTGTAGTAGCCTGCTGCGTAGCCGCCCGCAAAAATATGGCTGAAGCTTTGCGGAAACCGTTGAAAGCTCGGTGGGTGAAGAACAGCCACCTGCGAGCGAACCTCGTTAAGCGTTGCCATGATTCTCTTGGATGCTTTTTGCAGGTCGGGCTCAACAATCTCATGATGAATACGCAGGTCAAAAAGTGCGAGCTCAATCTGGCGAAGCATGTAGAGGCCACTCTGAAAGTTCTTGGCCCGCATCATTTTTTGATAGAGGTCTTCGGGAAGGGGCTCACCGGTCTCAACATGACGGGTCATGGCCTGAAGCTTGTCCCATTCCCAGCAGAAGTTTTCCATGAACTGGCTCGGAAGCTCGACGGCATCCCATTCCACTCCATTAATTCCTGAGACCTCCAGCTCGTCCACCTCGGTTAGCAGATGGTGAAGCCCATGGCCGAACTCGTGGAACAAGGTGGTGACATCGTCGTGGGAGATGGTGCTTGGGCGATGCTCGCTGGGGGGCATGAAATTGCAGGTCAGCATGGCCACCGGTTTTTGAAGCTGCGAGGCGAGTCTGCGCCGGCCACGGCTGTCGTCCATCCAGGCGCCGCCTCGTTTGGTGGGCCGTGTGTAGAGATCAAGAAACAGGTAGCCAACAGTCTCTGCCCCACGCCGAACGCTGTAGAGGCGGACATCGGGATGCCAGGGGCATTGGGCAAGATCAGTCTGAGCTTTCGAGGCATTGCCAGTGGGTTGAAAATCGGCCTTGCTCGTCTCGCGAAGCTCAACTCCAAAGAGCTCTTGCACCAATTCAAACAGGCCCGCCAAGACGTGTTGCACCTGGAAGTATTGGCGAACCTCGTCTGCTGAAAAACTGAACTTTTGTTGGCGCAGCTTCTCGCCTACATAGCTTACGTCCCACGACTCCAGGCTCTTAAGTGCAAGGTGCGTCTTTGCAAAGGCTTTGAGTTCGGCGACATCCTGTTCAGCAAAGGGGCGAGCTTTTTTTGCCAGGTCAAGCAAAAACTCCATGACCTGCTTAGGCGATTGGGCCATCTTCGAGGTCAGTGAGAGCTCGGCCGCCGATGCAAAGCCCAGTGCCTTGGCCTGTTGTTGTCGAAGATGAAGAATTTCTGCCATGAGCAGGCTGTTGTCATGATCGGGGCCTTCTTCTGCGAGCTCGGAGGCCCGGCGAGCATTCTTCGAGTACATCTCTTCGCGAAGCGGTCGGTCGTCGGCAAACTGCAAAACCGGAATAAGGCTAGGCTGCTGAAGGCCAAAGACTGCCAGCGCATCGAGCTTTTCCGACTTTGCCTTCTCTTTGGCAGCCTGGGCAACGGCCTCGGGCAGCCCGAGGAGCTGATTGGCATGGCTCACCAACACCTTGGACGCATTGGTGCTATCGAGCAGATTCTCTGAAAACTGCTGCGATAAAGCGGCAAGCCTGGCCGACCTTTCAGTAAAGGCCGTTTGCGCATCAGAGTTGAGCTCCACCCCCCCGAGCCGAAAGTCACGAAGGCTGTTCGTTAGCGCCCGCTGGCGAGACTCGGAAAGCTGACCACTGGCAGGATCAAGCGTAATGGAAGCGGTCTTTTCAAAAAGAGCCTTATCTTGCGCAAGTCGCGACCAGAACCGAGAGACCTTTTCAAGGTTGTTATTGGTCAGCTCACGCCATTGCGGACTGTCCATCACCGCACCCATGTGGTGAATCGCAGACCAGAGACGCCCAAGGCGCTCGGTTGCGCTTGTTAAGGGCTCAATAACGGTTTCCCACTGGGCGGGCTCACTGCTACGGGAGATCACCGTGAGCTGCTCCTCGGCCTCATTAAGGAGGTCCGTGAGGGGTTGTTGGACGTCCTCGGGCTTGAGCAGCCCGTAACAGGGTATTTCGTTTCCAAGGAATTGTTCGACAGAAGGGGTCATGAAAGTATTTTGGTGCCGTTTAGGTTGACAAAGAGGCGAAGGATTCCGCTGCATCCAGAGTATTTTGCAAAAGCATGGCAATGGTCATGGGACCAACCCCGCCAGGCACGGGGGTAATGGCCTTTGCCACTCTGGCGACGCGATCAAAGTCGACATCGCCCACCAGTTGCCCCGATTCGAGGCGGTTGATACCCACGTCAATTACAACGGCCCCGGGCTTGACCATCTCGGCAGAAATAAGTCCAGGCCGTCCAACGGCCGCAACCAAAACGTCAGCGCGCCGTGTCTTTTCTTCGAGGTTTTGGGTTTTGCTGTTGCACAGGGTGACGGTTGCCCCGGCCTGCAGCAGCATCATGGCCAGAGGCTTACCTACAATGTTGCTTGCACCCACAACCACTGCCTCGGCTCCGCGCAAGGCGGTGTTGTGGTGTTCAAGCATCACCATTACGCCCAGAGGGGTACAGGGCTTAAGACAGGGCTGGCCCGTAAAAAGAGCACCCGCATTGACGGGATGAAACCCATCCACATCTTTGCCGGGCGCAATGGCCTGAATGATTGTTTTCTCTGCAATGTGCTTGGGCAGGGGTAGCTGCACCAGAATGCCGTCGACGGTCCGATCCTTATTCAGGCGACCAATTTGCTCAAGCAGGGCCTCACTTGAACACGTTGCATCGAGCCTTATAAGCTGCGAGGCGATGCCTGCCTTTTCACAGGCCGCAACCTTATGCCGAACATAGACCTCGGAGGCGGGGTTGCTTCCCACCAGAATCACCGTGAGCCCGGGCGCACGCCCATGCAGACTTAGAAAGCGCGCAGCACGCGAGCCAACCTGTTGGCGCAGGGTTTCGGCAAGACTCTTTCCGTCAATTAACTGAGCAGGCATGGAAAGATCCTAGCATGGTGCTAAAGTCAGCTAGACAATGCGTCAGAGTTTCTTTATAGTTCGCGGTTTGCCGTGTTGTTGATTGGGGCTATAGCTCAGCTGGGAGAGCGCTTGCATGGCATGCAAGAGGTCAGCGGTTCGATCCCGCTTAGCTCCACCAAAACACCAGAGAAAAACGCTGTAAACAGTCCAACGGGTCCCCTTCGTCTAGAGGCCTAGGACATCACCCTTTCACGGTGAGTACAGGGGTTCGAATCCCCTAGGGGACGCCATTTACTTGGCCTCAATTGTTTTAAAGCGCCTCGGTGGCGAAGTCGGCAAGCCTGGACCGCTCGCCCCTTTGTAGGGTCACATGGCCCCCATGTTCCCAGCCCTTAAACCTATCCACGGTGTAGGTCAGCCCCGAGGAACCCTCGGTAAGGTAGGGTGAGTCAATCTGAGCAATGTTGCCCATGCAGACAACCTTAGTGCCAGGCCCCGCCCGGGTAATAAGGGCTTTCATCTGCTTAGGCGTTAGGTTCTGAGCCTCATCGATAATAAGAAACTTGTTAATAAACGTGCGCCCGCGCATAAAGTTCATCGACTTAATTTTGATGCGACTGCGAATTAAGTCGGAGGCAGCCGACCGGCCCCAGTCGCCTCCCGCCTCCAACCCACGGTTAAGCACTTCAAGGTTGTCTTCAAAGGCCCCCATCCAGGGCTGCATTTTTTCCTCTTCCGTTCCGGGAAGAAACCCAATGTCATCGCCTATCGGCACGGTGGCACGCGTGACGATAATTTCGCTATAAAGCTTGGTCTCAAGGGTCTGTGCAAGGCCCGCTGCAAGGGCAAGCAGGGTCTTGCCCGTACCGGCCTGGCCAAGCAAGGTTACAAAGTCGATGTCTGGGTTCATGAGAAGGCTTAGTGCGAAGTTCTGCTCACGGTTTCTTGCCACGATGCCCCAGACTGCGTTCTTGGTGTGCGCATAGTCCCGCAACACGCGTAGGGTAGCCGTCTGCCCCCGAATTTCCTGCACAACGGCGTGCAATGGACGCTCGCCGTCTTCGTAGACAAACTCGTTTAGATGCAGCCCAGAGCATAAAGGGCCAGCCACTCTGTAATAGGTTGTTCCCGCCTGTTGCCAGGACTCCATATTCTTGCCGTGGGTCTCCCAGAAGTCCTGGGGCAGGGCCATGCTCCCGGTGTAAAGCAGGTCGGCATCGTCAATGACCTGGTCGTTGAAGTAGTCTTCCGCAAACAGACCCAGGGCATGGGCCTTGATGCGGATGTTGATGTCTTTGGAGACAAGAACGACATCCCGATCGGGATGTCGCTGAGCAAGTGCACGCACCACGCCCAGAATCTGGTTGTCGGCCTTGCCTGTTGCAAGCCCGGCAATGGGCTCAATTGCGAGCGGCTCGGTCTGAAAAAAGAGCCGCCCCGTGGCGTCGGAGTGTCCAATACTGGCAAGTGGAATGCCATCGGATAGGCAGTGGCGTGAGGCCTCAGGAAGCGCCTCAATAAGGGAGTCGAGGCGTCTTGAGACCTGACGGACATGACGTGAGACTTCCGAGAGACCCTTCTTGTGCCCGTCAAGCTCCTCGAGGGTCATCATGGGAAGGTAAACGTCATGCTCTTGAAACCGGAAGAGGCTTGAGGGGTCATGCATGAGTACATTGGTATCAAGAACAAAAAGCTTTGGTGCTGCCGAGCTGGACTGCCTGCTGCTTACCAGGGCTGTCTGCCTGGGCCTTGAGGCGCCATTCGGAGTCCCAGTGCGGGAATAACCAGGTCGAGCAATCGGCTGGCCCATCTGCCTTGCTTCAACAGGCAAGGGCTGAAGGGCTCGGCCCGAGGCCTTCCCCGCGACCGCAGAGGCAGACGGTTGATTCGGTTCAGCCGGTTGGGCAGCAAGAAGTTTGGGTTTGATTGGCGCGCGCAAGGGAGTCTTTGCGAGCAGAGTGTCGTCGGCTTCAAGAAGGCTGGCAGGCTTTGTTGGGGCTTTGGGTAAGGGCATGTTTGCTGGCTTTA
>JAURFZ010000229.1 GCA_030834045.1 Burkholderiales bacterium | reverse complement strand
GATCCTCGCAGTGATGGGCTTTCGAGTTATTGAGCGTTTTGCAATTTCCCAAGAGGGCCTAACCTATCAGGCCTCCCTGCAGCGAAGCCTTGCTATGACCTGGTCTCAAATTGAGCGTGACCTTGAGACATTCTCTTTGCTCTCTCCACGGCAACGGTCGGCGCAGCTCACTCAGACCCCCCAGGGCTACCGTGTCGGTCCTGTGACATGGGGCATTGACAAGGAAGGCGCCATTAGCCGAGTGAGCTTTTCTGATTCCACCCCAATGGCCTTTATGCAGCAAGTGACTTCCGTACGTTTTGCTCTTCTTGATGGTAACGATGAGCAAGAGATCAGCGCGTATTCTGCAGGCGAAATTGAACGTCTTTCTCGTCAGGAGATTGGAGTTGTTGTTGAGATACAAGTGGCAGGCGACCCCTTACCCATACGAAAGATTTTTTCTCTACCTGCTGCGGCCGAGTGATGATGATCCTTGCCCTCCCCAAGAACGCCTTGCAGCCACCTAAAGGCATTGCCTTGGTCTCTGTTATGGCCTTGGTTGCGGTAGTGGCCGCTTTGTCGGTAAGCCTTGCCTGGTTAAGCTATCAGGCCATTGCGCGGACTCAGGCACAGCGAGATGCCGGACAGGCCAATGAGCTTGCTCGGGCTGTAATCGATTACGGCCGATGGGTGCTTTGGTCAGATGCACGAGGAGCAGCAGGCGGGTCCTCTGTGATGGATCACCTATCGGAACCCTGGGCGCAGTTTATTCCCCATAGTCGGCTCGATCAGCTGCTTGGTCCCCAGATGAACGCTCAGGATCAGGCGAGGTTTGCTGCCGCAGCAGTTTCTGGGCTTATCTCAGATGAGCAATCCCGCTTCAACCTAGCCCGTCTTTTTCAGGACGATGGAACCCTCCGTCCGGAAGGCATGGCGCAGATCGAGAGACTTTTCGTTTTACTAGGTATTCGTGCGGACCAGTCGTCTGAGCTAATAGGAAGGCTCCAATCCCTCGGGAAGCCGGACATAAAGGTCGAGGGGATCGTTGAAGAGTCAGGGCGGGCGCGCTGGGCACAACTGCAGCAACTGGTTCGAGCCGATCGCTCCTTAATGGAGGAGCAAAGACGCCTACTGCTTGATCACCTTACTTGGCTTCCGAACGTGACTCGCATAAACATCAATACGGTTGCGCCTGAGGTCCTGCGAGCCTTGGCTGGTGAAGGTGAG
>JAURFZ010000228.1 GCA_030834045.1 Burkholderiales bacterium | reverse complement strand
GGATCGCTCCAGTCGTACTACGCCTGGTCGTTTAATAACTGCCTTCACGCTCAGGAGCCGTGGAAGCATGAGTACGAGTGTTCGAGTGTCGAGAAGTATCGGTTGATGCAGATGATCGCATACCCGCTCAAGGGCCGAGGGCTGCTTGGATTTCGGCAGCACGTTGGCACCTTCAAACCAGAAGACCAGCTCAAAGCCATTGGTGCCTGCGGGGGTGAGCTGGATGGTGGTGCCGGGGGCGAGCTGGATGCGCTGAAGGGTAAGGCCCTCAGCCTTGCCCTGCCCGAGGTGCACGGCACCCTTCACCAGGCTTAGGGCGCCTGCGGCTTGAAGAGTGACTTTGGGCGCGAAGCTGGCGGCCTGGGTAAGGGCCACTTCTTTAAGCTTCTCGTTTAAAAACCGGTCTTGGTCGGCCTGGGAAATGCCGAGCTGAAAGTGCATGCGGCCGTCAAGTGTGTACATACTAAGCTGGCCTTCGGACAGGCTTAGGGTGTGGCGGTCGAAATACACGGGGGCGGTGTTCAGAAAGACAATGGGTGCCAGCGGCTGGCCGGCATCGGCCGCAGCCTTAAGCGGGCTTTGCGGGTGTTGGTAGGCCCAGCGGCAGGCGCGGCATACCGAGTAAATGGCGTTGCAGGCCATTTGCGAGCCCAGGTTCGGAAACCGTTCGCGCAGCATGCGGTAGGCCAGGTGGTGCAGGGCCACGCGGTTCCAGCAACGGTGCAGCCGAGCAATGTCGCTTACCCGGTTGCAGGCCTGGGCAAACTCATGCTGAAGGGCTTGCAGACGGGCATGCTGCTCGTCGTTGCAGGTGAGTGGGATGCGAAGTACGGTATTCATATAGGAAGGGAGTCTACACCTTCCTATATGAAATGCAAGTGGGGCCTAAATCAATGTGTTGGGGGTCAATCCGATGATCAACGACGGCCTTGAGTGATGAACTTTTTAACCACAGCGGTCGGGACCCCATGAATCCGAGGAGAGCCTCGCATGGCTGCTAACGCTTCTTCCGATGGGGTCGGGGTGGTGGCCGCTCGTTTTTTGGAGTTGTGCAACCTCTCAGCGCCTTTAAGTTGGCTTGCCATAACCTCACCGCTATGTTGTGCGCTGTTGAATTGGGCGAGACGTTTTTTGAGAGTTGGACGTATTTTGAGCATGGGCTGAGCGCGAAAATAAGTCCTAATTATTTAATAAATCCCTTTTTATTTTAAAATTATTAGATTTGTTTTCATAATCAAAACACCCTTCTCCATTTATATTATCAGATAACAACATACATCCTAGTTTTTTAAAAAAACTATTTAGATTAGAAT
>JAURFZ010000227.1 GCA_030834045.1 Burkholderiales bacterium | reverse complement strand
TTGTTTGCAAAAATAACGTTGCTGCCGATTTTGCAGTCATGGGCAATGTGGCAATACGCCATAATCAGGTTATGGTCTCCAACACGTGTCACCCCGCCACCGCGAACGGTTCCACGGTGGAGCGTGGCCGATTCACGAATGATGTTGTGATTGCCAATAACAAGCTCGGTGGGCTCGTCTTTGTAGCTCAGGTCTTGGGGTGGCTGGCCAAGACTTACAAAAGGGTAAATTTGGCAGTGCTCGCCAATGGTGCACGGGCCCGAAATAACTGCATGCGAGGCAACCCAGCTGCCTTTGCCAATTTTTACATTGGGACCAATGACTGCAAAGGCGTCAACCCTTACGTCGTCGGCCAATGAGGCCTGGTCGGAAACTTGAGCAAGAGGGTGAATCATTGTTCATTCTAAAAAGTGACGCCCGATCATACCCCAGGCTCCTAGGCTAGCCTTCGTCAATGGCGCGCGCGGTTCTTAATTCGATGGTGAAGTACTCCCTGTGGCTTGGTGGTTTTTATTCCTACTTGCCTCGGAGAATTCAGCAGGTACTTTCAACGCCCTTGGGTGCGCTGCTTTATGGCCTGGCTGCGCCGCGACGCCTGGTGGTTGCACGCAATCTTTCGCTCTGCTTTCCATCGCTTTCCGAGGCCCAGCGATTGGACCTCTCGCGCCAGTTCTTTCGAAACGTTATCCGTGCCTTTCTCGATCTATTTCAGCTTTGGCGTGTTGAGAAAGACCACTTAAAACAATTAGTTAAATTAGAAAATCTCGAATTGTTCGAGACAGCAAAGCGGGGCTTCATTGAGCAGGGGCGGCCGGTCATTGTCTTTGCACCTCATTTTATTGGGCTTGATGCCGGCGGCGCCCGACTTCAGCTCGAAGATCAGCTCGTTTGCATGTATTCCAATCAGGCGCTGCCTGCCATCGATGCATGGATTTATAAGGGCCGTAGCCGTTTTAACCAGCCCCTGCTGATCTCCCGGCGTGATGGCATCGGGCCGCTTTTGCGGGCCTTAAAGAGGGGAGTAACAGCCCATTTTTCGCCAGACATGGACTTGGGTCGACGAGGGGCCGAATTTGTACCTTTTTTCGGTGTGCCTGCTGCCACCCAGCCAAGCATCATTCGGCTTGCCCATCTTACCAACGCAACCGTTCTTCCAATGGTGACGCTCTTAACTCCACAGGGCTACCGGGCCAAGTTCTACGAGCCTTTATCGTTTCCGAAAGAGGAAAGCCTTGCCCAGGGACTTGCTCGTATTCACGCCTTTATTGAGGCGCGTATTGCAGAGGCACCCGATCAATACCTCTGGGCCCATCGTCGTTTCAAAACACGGCCCGAGGGCCTCGAGCCT
>JAURFZ010000226.1 GCA_030834045.1 Burkholderiales bacterium | reverse complement strand
GTATCCGAACTAAAGTTGAGCCTTGAACCTGGCCTCACGAAGGCCGAGTTTCGTCAGCATTACAAATCGAATACCTATGAAAGCTTTGACATCAAGACCCAACATTGGGTAATGACCAATTCCGGACCGCGCATTATTGAGGAAACGATCAAGACTTTAAGTCGGTAGTTTTTTCGGCTTAACAACCGCGACGAGCCTTATCAAAAGCGCAAAGCAGCCGAAGCCTAAGAGGGCACCCGCGAGATCACCGACAAGCATCTGCCAGAAGGTCGTAAGGGTAACGGGCTCAGCTAACGGGTAAACATCCCAGAACATGTGGTGAAGGAATGAGTTGAAGATTGAGGCAAACAAGGCCACCATAAGAAAAAGGGCAAGCGTTATGGTCATGGGCCTTCCCGCCAGTGCAAAGCGAACAACAAGCACCGCAAGGCAGGGCGCCAAGGCCGTCAAAACGGCCTGACTCAAGTTGGGTAGAGGAGCGAGTTCTTGCATAAAACCAAGCACCATGGCCCCTGCAAATAAGCCCATAGCACCAGCCAGTCCAGCCACCAGAACGGCCGCCACGCGAACGAAGGCAGGCAAAAAAATCATTGACACCTTCGCGTCGATCACTGAAAAAAGAGGATCGAAAAAGCGATTAAGCTGAAACGCAACAATATAAATAACAGCGAAAGCAAGTGCCCAAAGAAGGCCTCGTGAGGGCCATCCAAGCCCCTCGGATTTGCCAGTACCTAGCGGGCCTGTTTGTTCGCCCATTCGGAAACGCGCCGGCTTAAAACCCCAAAGGTTTTGTTGGCCTTAGAGGTGGGCGATACGATTCGTCTACGTGAGTCTGCGGGATCCACCTGAAAACTAAGAAAGCCCGCTCGATCGAGCACAGCCAGGCACTTGTGAATGGTTGCCGGCGAGGCCACCCTTGAGTCAAGCACGATCGCCTGAACAAATAAAGGATCTTTCGGATTGTAACGATGCATGACCCACTCAAGAACTCTTTGGGAACGGTCATCGAGCCGTCCATAGTCGGTCTCGTTGGCGGCAATATCGATAAGTCGACGAAGGTTTAACCAGGCATCCATAGCATGACGATCGTAAAAACGAAGAGCCCAGAGGCGTATGCCTCTGGGCTCAGGAAATTGCAGGGGTTCATGACAACGCAGTGGCCCAAGAAAAACGCCTTAGCTACACAGTAGTGTTACGTGCAACTTAACGCTTTTTGTTCACTGCTTCTTTAAAGGCCTTGCCTGCTGTGAATTTCACGGTTTTTGCAGCTGCAATTTTGATGCTTTCACCTGTGCGAGGATTGCGTCCGGTGCGAGCAGCGCGCTTGCCCGATCCAAAGGTTCCGAAGCCAACCAACTG
>JAURFZ010000225.1 GCA_030834045.1 Burkholderiales bacterium | reverse complement strand
CAGGCCGTATGGGCAGTTGCCCGCACCAACACGGGCGATCTCTGGTGTTCGTATCAGCAGGTCATTGTCACTCTCGCTGCCTGCGCAGGTTGAAAAGACGTGGCAGGCCCTGTTGCCCATCGCGCTGTTTTGCAATTTCAGTCGCCTGCACCCCAGGGGTCAGTGGTTGAAGTACATGCCATTATTCGCCACCCCATGGAATCCGGTTTCCGTCGAACCGAAAGGGGCGAACTCATAGCCGCGAACCTTATTCGAAGGCTTGTCTGTCGATTCAATGGCAAGGAAGTGTTTCGGGCAGACCTTCATCCGGGTATGGGTGCAGACCCAAGTATTCGCTTTCCTTTTCGTGTGGAGCAGGCTGGCGATATGGAATGTGAATGGCATGGAGATCAAGGGCTTACCCGAACAATTAAGAGAGCTTTGGTTATTTCACAACCTTAGCTTTTCTTGCCTGGCGAACCATTTCGTTAATCTGGGCGCGTCGAAGCTGCCCCTTCCAAACCTTTGCCGCAATGGCTTTTGCCTCAAACTGAGTACCGAATACGTCTTTTGAATTTATGGGTTTACGCAGCAACCAGCGCACTGTCCAAGGAATGGAGAAGTCCTCTGTTACCTCAACAGCGTTACCTTCGCCAGCCAAATTCGACAGCTCACCGTTCTCAGCAGCTTTCTGTATGCGCATTTCTGCGATAAGGTCCCAGACATCAGCCACGGCTAGGTAGCTATATGAATTAGCGCCAGTTTAACTAGGCTGAGCTCAACAGGCTTGGCTTGATGATGGTTGAGCCGGGGCCAGCGTGCCCGTGTCTTAAGCGCTCGCCCAACAGCCACAAGCCGCTTAGAGCACTCGGGGTGGTCTGGGCCCATGCAGTGGTCTTGGAACCGGGAGTGAGAGTAAAAAAGCATGTTGTTCGAAGGATACAATGATGTAGTCCAGTCATAGGAGATCTTCTTTGTGGATATGAAAGTAAACCCCTTAAGTCTATTAAAAGACAAAAGTCTGCTGAAGTCTCAAGCCTTCCTTAATGGCCTGTGGGCTGACAGTCAGCAGCAGTTTAGTGTTAACGACCCTGCCACAGGTATGGAGCTTGGCAAGGTCGCGAACTGTACTGCACAGCAGGCCGAGCAGGCTATTGAAACCGCAAATGCCGCCTGGCCTTCTTGGCGTGAAACCCAGGCCAAGGCGCGGGCTAACCTTCTGCGTCGTTGGTACGAACTGCTTATGGCCAACATAGACGACCTGGCTCGCCTTATGACCGCTGAGAATGGCAAGCCGCTGGCAGAGTCGCGTGGGGAAGTTGCCTACGGGGCAAGTTTTCTTGAGTGGTTTGCCGAGGAGGCAAAGCGCATTAACGGCGAGACGCTTCCCACCTTTGACAA
>JAURFZ010000224.1 GCA_030834045.1 Burkholderiales bacterium | reverse complement strand
GATGGCCTTCGGGAAATCCTCTCGGAGTTTGGGCTTATTCGTTGCCGCGTGCAGGCCGAGGTGGCTTGGCTTAAGGGTTTAGCAGGTCTTGGCCTGAACGAACTTCCACCCCTATCTAAAAAAGCGACGAGCCAGCTTGACCAATGGGTTGCGAAGTTTTCCACCAAAGACGCGCAGCGTATTAAAGACATTGAGGCTACCACCAACCATGATGTCAAAGCGGTGGAGTACTTTTTAAAAGAGAAGGCTGCAAAAAGTGGTGAGCCCAGCCTTCTTGCCGCGATTGAATTTATTCACTTTGCCTGCACCAGCGAAGACATTAACAACGTTGCCCATGCCCTGATGCTCGAGGAGGCAAGGCGCAAAGTGCTTCTTCCTCAGATGCAAAACCTTATTCATAAACTTGGCGAATTAGCAAAGACCCATGCCGGCCTGCCCATGCTCTCGCGAACCCATGGTCAGACAGCCTCGCCCACAACCCTTGGCAAAGAGCTTGCTAATGTTCGAGCCCGCCTGCGTGGAGTGCGGGACCAGTTTTTAGCGGTTGAACTGCGCGCCAAAATGAATGGGGCTGTAGGGAATTACAACGCCCATCTTGCAAGCGCGCCCGAGGTGCAGTGGCCCGTGTTTTCGCAGTCGATTGTTGAAGGCCTTGGGCTGCTGTTCAACAGCCACACCACGCAAATTGAGCCCCATGACGATATGGCCGCTTACTTCCATGCGCTTTCTCGGTTCAACACGGTCTTGCTTGATTTCTGCCGCGATGTATGGGGTTACATTTCCTTGGGATACTTCAAACAGAAGCTCAAAGAGGGTGAGGTGGGCTCGTCCACCATGCCGCACAAGGTTAACCCCATTGATTTCGAGAATGCTGAGGGTAACTTAGGCCTTGCCAATGCGGTGCTTAGCCACCTTGCCGAGAAGCTTCCTGTTAGTCGTTGGCAGCGCGACCTAACCGACTCCACTGTGCTTCGTAATATGGGGGTTGGTCTTGGCCACAGCCTTCTGGCATTCGATTCCTGCCTAAAGGGAGTGGGTAAACTTGAAGTCAATGAGGCGCGGTTGGCGCAAGACCTGGACGCCTCTTGGGAAGTACTTGCCGAGCCCATTCAAACGGTGATGCGTCGTTACGGACTGCCCGAACCCTATGAGCAGTTAAAGGCACTCACTCGAGGCAAGGGCATTACCCAAGAAACGCTGAAGGCTTTTATCCAAAAGCTCAAGCTTCCCAAGCCCGTGAAAGAATCTTTGTTGAAGCTCACGCCTTCAACCTACATTGGACTGGCACAGAAACTCGCGCTTGATGAGGTTGCAAAAGCCTAGTTTGTGTCAGCCGGGTGACGGTTCCATTTCAGACCTGTCACTCCTAGGCAACGATTCGTTGGCGAAGATCGTGTTCGTAAGGTCTAAAAAAGCCAAAAACCATAGTTTC
>JAURFZ010000223.1 GCA_030834045.1 Burkholderiales bacterium | reverse complement strand
GCCATGCTCCTCAACAATGCCCTTCCCAAGGCAGTCTTGTTTGATGTTGATGGAACCCTGGCCGAGACCGAGCAAGACGGCCATCTGGTGGCCTTCAACCGCGTCTTTAGCTTGCTTGATATTCCTTGGGCCTGGACCGATGGCGATTACCAATGGCTGCTCAAGACCACGGGCGGCCTTGAGCGCATGCGGGTCTACGCCGAGCATTGCGGTCAGTTGCAGTTTTTAGAGGGTGAGGGCGCAGAGCGCCTTCGAGACGCACACAGGCTGAAGAACAAGGTGTACGCAGAGCTGGTAGAGCAAGGCTCTGTCAAGCCTCGGCCTGGGGTGGTAGCCTTTATCCAGACTCTCCTGCAGCAAGGTGTCACCTGGGCAGTTGTAACAACAACCAGCCGCACCAATTTCGAGGCGCTCTATGCAGCATGCCTTAAACCCTCGGGTATTCCACCGCCTAAGCTCGCAATCTGCGGGGAGGATGTCGAACGCAAGAAGCCTGACCCTGAGGCCTACCTGCAGGCGCTTGATCGCCTTGCTCTTCACCCATCGGATTGCCTGGCCGTGGAAGATGCCCCTAACGGGCTTAAGGCCGCGCGAGCAGCCGGTATTGCCTGCCTTATCGTTCGCTCGGTCTATTTTCAGGCGGGTCCTTGGGACGGCGCCTATGCGGTGCGCGACAGTTTTCTAAGTTAACCTTAAGTTTTTTTGAGGTTTAGCCAGATGCCGCAAGAGCAGACAACCCTTGAGCAGTTCCTATCAACGCACCCTACCGGAAGCCGCGATCGGCCCGGGCTCCACTCGCTCACCTTGCAGATTTCAAAGGCTGTTGTAACGATCGCCGGAATGATTTCGAAGGGAGCCCTAGCGGGTGTTCTAGGAAGCCTTGAGTCAGAGAATGTACAAGGCGAGACCCAAAAAAAACTGGATGTCTTGGCGGACGAGGCGTTTATTAACGCCCTCAAACAGGCAGGCTGCGTTCTGGGTCTTGCATCGGAGGAAAACGAACAGCCCCTCATACTTTGCAAAGACGGGGCAGATCACGGCTATCTTGCGGTTTTCGA
Source organism: Burkholderiales bacterium (assembly GCA_030834045.1). GTDB lineage: Bacteria > Pseudomonadota > Gammaproteobacteria > Burkholderiales > Burkholderiaceae_A > Hahnella. The sequence continues at coordinate 500 of JAURFZ010000223.1, read as the reverse complement.
CCCCTTGGATGGTTCGTCGAACATCGATGTCAATGTCTCGGTTGGATCCATCTTTTCTGTCTACGCCGGCCCGGCGGCTCGGCCAGCAAATTTGCAGGATTTTCTAAAACCAGGCCGAGAGCAGCTTCTTGCAGGCTACGCTGTTTATGGGCCGGCGACCATGCTGGTTATCTCATTCGGGCAGGGCACCCATGGCTTCACCCTCGATCCCGAAACTGGCAAGTTCTGTCTAACCCACCCGTCCATGCGCGTGTCCGATCAAAGCAGCGAGTTCGCCATTAATGCAAGCAATGAGCGATTTTGGGAGCCGCCTATTCATCGCTACATCGATGAATGTAAAAAAGGTCAGATAGGATGCCGGGCAAAGGATTTTAATATGCGTTGGGTGGGAAGCATGGTGGCGGATGTGCATCGCATCTTAATGCGAGGTGGCGTTTTTGTGTATCCACGGGACATGCGTGATCCCTTAAAGCCGGGGCGATTGCGGCTTATGTACGAGG
>JAURFZ010000222.1 GCA_030834045.1 Burkholderiales bacterium | reverse complement strand
CCGCCCAGGGCCATTTCAAAGGCCGTAAAGCCAACAAGAAGCCCGGCCATTAGGCCAGCACGGGTTCGTCTGAAGGGGCTTTGATAGACGCGAAACATTAGATACAGGCACAGCCCAAGAAGAACCCAAGAGAAAGACCGATGAACCTCAAAAATCCAGGGAATGGCCTCAATCCATTGGTCGCGTGTGAGGTCGGTAGAGATTCGCGATATGAGGTCAACGCTTTCTCTAATTTGAATGCCCAGAAAGATCTGCAAAGTAAGGGCCGCAAGGGTTGCAAGAACAAGCGATCGAAACCAGCTTGGAAGTTCGCGAAGTGTTGGGGATTGTTGTGTTGTCTCCCTCGCATGAGGCGGGGTTATGCGCTGGGCGAGCAGGGCCTGAGGGCCTGCCGCCCGCACAACAGCATAGATAAAACACATTTGAACCAAAAAGGCGCCCACCATATGGGCAGAGATCATGACGGGGCGAAGGTTAGAGGCCACCACCATGGAGCCAAGCCATCCGTTAAAGGCAATAAATAAAAGCCCCCCCAGGCTTGACCAAAAGACCACGGACTGTTCACGGCGAAACGGCCAGGCAGCCAGCACGGTAAGGATGGCCAGCAGCCCGATGGTTGCACCAACAAGGCGGTTTAGGTATTCCGTCCAGGTTTTAACCGGGTCGAAATCGGCCGTGTCGTAGCCACGGTCGGCATAGCGAACTCGCCAGTCGGGCGGCAGCTGGCTTTCTTGGGTGGGCGGCACAAACTGGCCAAAGCACAAAGGCCAGTCGGGGCAGCCCATGCCTGCCCCGGTGGCCCTCACCGTTCCGCCCACCAGAATAAGAAAGTAGACGGCCGTAATAGTGATGAGAACCATCCAAATAAAACGACGCCGCTCATGAGGCTTAACGCCTGAACCAGCAGACAGACCAACGGCCGGACCCCCAGCAGATGGCATGGAAAGGTTACTCATGACAAAGGCTCCTTAAGTTCGATGCGAGCAAATCTGCGCTTGCCCACCTGCAAGACATACTGGCCGGCGGAAAGCTCAAGCATGCGGTCGGCAACGCGCTCACCGTTAAGTCGGACTCCACCCTGCTCAATGGAGCGCACTGCCTCGGACCCTGAGCTTACAAGACCTGCCTGCCTTAAAGCCTGACTCACGGAAAGGGGAGCGTAGCCCAGCAGAGTTAGAGGCAGATCGGTGGGACTTTCACCCTTTTTAAAGCGCGCCTCAAAATCGGTAAGCGCCTTTTCCGAAGCCGCCCTGGAGTGAAACCGTTCAACAAGCTCCATGGCCAGGTCAACCTTAATGTCCCGAGGGTTTCGGCCCGCCAGCGCTTCTGCCTTAAGGGCCTCGATCTGCGCCACGCTGCGAGAGGAAAGCAACAGGAAGTAGCGCCACATGAGATCGTCTGAGATCGACATAAGCTTGCCAAACATCTCCGAGGCGGGCTCGGCGATACCCACGTAGTTGCCTTTGCTCTTGCTCATCTTCTCAACCCCGTCGAGTCCCTCGAGCAAGGGCATGGTGAGAATGCACTGGGGGCTCTGGCCGGCATCTTTCTGAAGCTCGCGTCCCATCAGTAGGTTGAACTTCTGATCAGTGCCTCCCAGCTCGAGATCAGCCTTTAGAACCACCGAGTCGTAGCCCTGCAGGAGGGGGTAGAGAAACTCGTGAACAC
>JAURFZ010000221.1 GCA_030834045.1 Burkholderiales bacterium | reverse complement strand
CAGTCAGTCGGCTGGTGGGCAGGCTTGTTCATGAGCGCGGTATGACCCTTGTCATCCCCGAAGATCAGCGCATTAAACACGACGTGGTGATCGATCTGGGGGAGGTTGCGGGGGCTCAGCCCGGTCAGGTGGTGGTGGTTGAGATTCTCGATCCCCCCACGCGCTACACGCCACCCATTGGGCGTGTGGTGGAAATTCTTGGGGGTGTGGACGACCCGGGCATGGAGGTTGAAATTGCAGTTCGTAAGTTCGATGTGCCTTGGCAGTTCTCGGCCGAGGCCCTAGCACTTGCCGAGCAACTTCCCGAGCAGATTCGCCGTGCCGATTTAAAAGGTCGGGTCGACCTTCGCGACCTTCCATTCATGACCATCGACGGTGACGATGCCCGCGACTTTGACGATGCTGTCTATGCCGAGCCAGCGGGCACTACGCGTCGGGCCTCTACACGGTTGTTGGTTGCCATTGCCGATGTTGGTCACTACGTGGATTCAGGCGATGCGCTTGATCGTGATGCCTACGAGCGCGCGACCTCGGTCTACTTCCCGCGTCGGGTCATTCCTATGCTGCCCGAGAAACTCTCCAACGGGCTCTGCTCGCTGAACCCCAACGTGGAGCGGCTTGTTCTGGTCTGCGACATGGTGGTCTCGGCGGCCGGCAAGGTAACGGCCTATCAGTTCTACGAGGCGGTAATTGTCTCGGCGGCCCGACTCACCTATGACCAGGCCTGGTCGGCCATGGCCGACCCCGAAGGCCCTGAGGCCAATGGGCTTGGGCCGTTGCATGCGGCACTTATGAACCTGGTGCGTGTCTATGAAAACCTTGCAGGCGAGCGTTCTGAGCGTGGGGCCATCGAACTCGAAACCGTTGAAACCTACATGCAGGTTGGCACCGACGGACGTATTGAGAAAATTCTGCCCCGCGTGCGCAACAATGCTCATCGACTCATTGAAGAGTGCATGCTTGCGGCCAACACCAGCGCGGCTGATTTTTTAAAACGCATGAAGCGCCATGGGCTCTACCGGGTTCACGAAGGGCCCACGCCCGAGCGACTAAAGTCGCTGCGCGATTTCCTAAAGCTTCAGGGCTTAAGCCTTTCAGGCGGCGACGATCCGCAGCCATCAGATTACGCCGAGCTCTCGAAGAAGCTTCTTGTGCGTCCCGATGCGCGCCTTCTTCAGACCTTGTTACTTCGCTCCATGCAGCAGGCCATTTACAGCCCAGACAATGCGGGCCACTTTGGCCTAGCCTACGAGGCATACACCCACTTTACCTCGCCCATTCGGCGTTACCCCGACCTCCTTACACATCGCGTTATTAAGGCTGCCCTCGCCTCAAAAAACTACCTTCCAAGCTTTGGCGGTGACGATCTGCTCTTAAGCCCCGAGGCCGCTGCAGATGCGACGGGCCAGCCTCCTAAGCTTGATTCAGACCGGATCGTCTGGTGGCGTCGTGTGGGAGATCATTGCTCGGCGGCTGAGCGTCGAGCAGACGCGGCCTCGCGCGACGTTGAAGCCTGGCTGAAGTGCCAGTTCATGCGCAGTCGCGTGGGCGAGCAGTTTCGTGGAACGGTTACTGGTGTCACAAGTTTTGGGCTTTTCATCACCCTGGACTCCCTTTATGTGGAAGGGCTCGTGCATGTCTCTGAACTTGGTGCCGAGTATTTTCAGCACAACGAAGTCTTGCACGAACTTCGTGGGGAGCGCACCGGCGTGCGCTTTCGGCTCTACGACCCGGTGTCGGTGCTTGTCTCGCGGGTTGATCTCGATGGCCGGCGCATTGAGTTTCGGCTCGTACCATC
>JAURFZ010000220.1 GCA_030834045.1 Burkholderiales bacterium | reverse complement strand
ATAAAGTCTTTACCCAGGCAGCGATTTGGAACATTCCCGCGTTTGACCAGTGGGGAGTTGAACTTGGCAAGACCATGGTGGCGAAAAATTACCGAGCTTGACCCAAGTCGTTAAAAAGGCTTGGCAGCATACGATGCGCCTGAACGGCAATAAACATTGCCCCTAAAGAGTCACCGAACACGCCTGCTGTTGCCGGCCCTGCCAGACGAATTCGTGGGGAAGACTGACCACTGGAGCCCACAACCCTGCAGTTCTCATCAACGCGAAAGCCTATACCGCTTTCTTCTCTGGCAAGAAGTCCAGACTGAACCATCGTGCCCGCGAGTGTCTGGGGATCAACTTCTCCGCCGAAATCAAAACCTGTGCAATTAATCAGTGCATCAAACTCTTTCTCAATGTCATGCCCTTTGCTTCGAAACGTAAGCTTAAGCCGCCCATTGTTTAAGGCCTTTGCTTCTACAAGTGACTGGGCGCAAAAAGATAGGCGGCCTGCGGTTACCGCCTTATCAAGACTCTCAGCCGTCTGCGGAGGCAGCCGAAAACGAGCTACGTCGTACCAGACCCGAAGCCGGCGAATGAAACGCTGCTTCTCAGTCTGACTAAGCAAAGGCCAGAACTGCCAGACCACATCGCGAGCCTCATCAAAAGCCTTCTGCCAAGGCATGCCTTGGCGTGTATGGCTCTGTATGCGTCCTCGCATGGCCCTGCACAAATGCCTTACTGTCCAGGCGGACCCTGGGTCTGGGTAAAGATAGCTTGGAACTGGGCCATTAATACGATCAACAAGCCAGGTCTGGGGAAGATTTGCCTGCGCCTGTGCATCGGGCGGACGTTGGCAGTGCGGAATGAGCCCTCGCCGCGAAAAGGCTGTAATACGCGCACCAGCGCTTTGACGCAAAAGCGTTGAAATAACATCGGCTGCCGTAAGGCTTGTTCCCATGACGGCCACTTGAGAGGCAGGAGAGATCCGTGCGCATAACCTTTGAAGTTCATCTCCCGCCAAGGGTGAGCTAACTACAGAGGGATGCTCGGTTAAGTCTTGCAGTATTAGAGGAACGCGGGAGGCGGGGTTTCCAAAGGCCAGTACCACCGAATCGGCAAGCAGGCTCTCGCCTGTCTGAAGCTTTAAAACGACTTGGTTGGTAGTAAGGTGGATTTGGCTAACACGACTGCGCCGATGACGAATCGTGGAGCCACTTTCATTCTTGTTCGCAAACTCTAAAACCGACTCATGAAGATAACGACCGTAATCGCTTCGACGCAAGAAAGTACCAAAAGAGCACTGCGCGTCTGGGTCTTCCACAAGAAGCTTGGTTCTTTCAAGCCAACGCTGCACATGGCTAGTATCAAGAGGATCAATGGAGTGGGTGGCAATAGACCCATTGACACGGTGGTCGGGGTCGCCTCCTCGATACGGCAGCCCCCGACCCAGCTCGGCATTGGGCTCAATAACGACGATCTCCAGCGAAATGGGCGAGCGCCGCGCAACCTGCACAGCAACGGTTGCACCCGTGAATCCACCACCTACAATGACAAGGCGGGGGGAAGAACTATTCAATATAAACTCGCAAGGTCGACCGTTAAACGCCTAAATTCATGAGAACTTTTCTTGTCCTCGTTGCATACTTTATTCCAATAATTGCGCTCGCACACGAGGTAACGGTGGCGGTGGCATCTAACTTTACAGCGCCCATGAAAGTTATTGCCCAGGCGTTTGAGAACGATACCGGCTACAAGACAAAACTTGCTTTTGGCGCGACAGGGCAGCTATATGCGCAAATAAAGAACGGTGCACCCTTTCAGGTTTTTCTTGCCGCAGATGAGAAGGCCCCTGCCCAATTAGTCACTGGGGGCATTGCAGTCGTTCAT
>JAURFZ010000021.1 GCA_030834045.1 Burkholderiales bacterium | reverse complement strand
GTTTTCTTATTGAAGGCGGTGCGCCGCTTCAGGGTGAGACCTTTGTCTCGGGCGCGAAAAACGCTGCGCTTCCCATTCTCTGCGCGAGTTTATTAAGCTCCCAGCCTCTGGTGGTTCGAAACCTTCCACCCTTGCGGGATGTGCGCACCATGACCAGGCTTCTCACGGGTATGGGAGTGACCGTTCAAACCTTATCGAGCGAAGGTCTTGGGCAAGAGGTTCTCAGGCTGGAGGCGGGCAATGTCGATAAGCTCGAGGCACCCTATGAGCTTGTGAAGACCATGCGTGCTTCTATCTTGGTGCTTGGCCCTATGCTTGCTCGCTTCGGCCAGGCGCTTGTTAGCCTTCCTGGTGGTTGTGCCATTGGTCAAAGGCCGGTCGATCAACACATTCGAGGCCTTCAGGCGATGGGTGCGTCGGTGGAGGTCCAAAAGGGCTACCTGGTGGCGCGTGCCTCGCGGCTAAAAGGCGCCCATATAGCCACCGACATGGTCACTGTGACGGGCACAGAAAACCTCATGATGGCGGCCTGTCTGGCCGATGGCTGCACGGTGATTGACAATGCCGCTCGCGAACCCGAGGTGGTTGATCTTGCCCACTGCCTTACCGCCATGGGTGCAAAAATTTCGGGGGCGGGTACCGACCGTATTGTCGTTGAAGGGGTTCGCGAGCTGCGTGGTGCAGACTACTCGGTGATGCCCGATCGCATCGAGGCGGGAACCTTTCTTTGTGCCGTCATGGCAACGGGCGGTGAGATTTTCCTAAAGGGCGCCCGTGAAGTGCACATGGCTGCCACGCTCGATAAGCTCAGGCAGGCGGGTCTGCAGATCCGCGCCACTGACGATGGCCTGTGGGCGAAGGCCGATAAAAAACCCCTGCCCGTTGATATTCGCACCGCCCCTTATCCTGGCTTCGCAACCGACATGCAGGCGCAGTTTATGGCGGTTAACACCATCGCCCAGGGCACAAGCACGGTAGCCGAGACCATTTTTGAAAACCGATTCATGCATGTCCAGGAGCTTCAACGGTTAGGTGCTCAGATTCGTATTGACGGCCATACAGCCATCATTCAAGGGGTAAAGAAATTAACCGGTGCGGCGGTGATGGCCACCGACCTGCGGGCCTCTGCGGGGCTAGTTATTGCAGGACTTGTTGCCGAGGGTGAGACAGAGATCGATCGTATTTATCACCTCGATCGTGGCTACGACCGCATGGAAGACAAGCTCATTGGGCTTGGCGGCAGGGTAAGTCGTATTAAGGCGGCCGCATGATTACCGTTGCGCTCTCCAAGGGACGAATTCTTACCGAGGCATTGCCTTTGTTGCAGTCTGTTGGCATTGCGCCAAGCGAGGACCCCGAGAAGACCCGCAGGCTTGTTGTTCCAAGCCTGCGAAAGGACGTTCAACTTCTTCTTGTACGCGCAAGCGATGTGCCTACCTACGTCCGCTATGGCGGCGCTGATCTAGGTATTGTGGGTTCCGATGTTCTTCAGGAGCAGGGGCTTGAAGGGCTCTACCAGCCGGTTGACCTGCGAATAGGTCGTTGTCGGCTAAGTTTAGCTGCGGCACACGATTTTGACGCCGACCGGCGCCTGGTGGCTGGAAGTCGACTGCGCGTGGCAACGAAGTACACACGACTTGCAAGAGACTACTTTTCGAGCCAGGGTGTACATGCCGACCTCATTAAGCTTTACGGCTCCATGGAACTTGCTCCCATCATGGGGCTTGCCGATGTCATTGTTGATCTGGTCTCTACCGGGGCCACCCTGGCAGCCAATGGGCTTACTGAAATCACCTCAATTACCGAGATCTCCTCCCGGCTTGTGGTGAATCAGGCCTCTTTAAAGCTTCATCAGATGACAATCGTGCCTTTAATCCAGGCCTTTGAGGCTGCCACGCTTGCAGGAACAGCCCCCTCATGATGCTTCACCTCAACAGCCAGCAGGCTGACTTTCATAGAATCTTTCAAGACCGGCTTGCCTTTGAGCAGAGCCTTGACGCATCGGTTGTCGAGTCTGTCCGCTCGGTGCTCGCCGATGTCCGTCATCAGGGCGATAAGGCTGTTATGCGTTACACGGCCCAATGGGATGGCCTGTCCGTCTCCTCGATGACGCAGCTTGAAGTTCCTGCCGAACAAATGCAGGCTGCCCTTAAGAGTCTTGATGCAGCCAAGCGCAGTGCACTACAGACCGCGGCAGAGCGTATTGGCCATTTTCATGAGGCCCAGAAACAAAACTCCTGGTCCATCGACGATGGTCAGGGCTCTGTACTTGGCCAGCGCATAACGCCTATCGACCGTGCGGGGCTCTATGTTCCAGGGGGGAAAGCCGCCTACCCGTCGTCCGTGCTCATGAATGCAATTCCTGCAAAGGTGGCTGGTGTTCGTGAACTCATTATGGTGGTGCCAACCCCGGGCGGTGAGCGCAACGAGCTGGTGCTTGCTGCTGCCTTTCTGGCCGGCGTTGATCGAATCTTTACCATTGGAGGCGCACAGGCTGTTGGGGCACTGGCCTACGGCACCGAGTCGGTGCCGGCGGTCGACAAAATCGTGGGCCCGGGTAATGCCTATGTGGCCGAGGCCAAGCGCCAGGTGTTTGGGCGAGTCGGTATTGACATGATTGCGGGCCCGTCGGAAATTCTTGTTATTTCAGACGGATCGGTCTCCCCCCAATGGGTGGCCATGGACCTTTTTTCTCAGGCCGAGCACGACGAGATGGCCCAGTCCATCTTATTAAGTTCCAATCCTCAACACAGCCTTGACGTGCTTAAGGCCATCGAGGAACTCTTGCCTGAAATGCCTCGTCGCGCAGTCATTGAAAAATCGCTTGCCGATCGAGGCCTGGTGGTTGATGTTCAGTCATTGCAGCAGGCCTGCGAGCTTGCAACGCTGGCAGCACCCGAGCACCTTGAAATTCTCACGGCAGCGCCCGAGCAATGGGCAGAGCAGATCCGGCATGCGGGTGCTATTTTTATGGGGCCTTATGCCTCGGAATCTTTGGGAGATTACTGCGCTGGGCCAAACCATGTTCTGCCCACCATGCGCAGTGCCCGTTTCTCCTCGCCACTTGGGGTGTACGACTTTCAGAAGCGTACCAGCATGGTGAAGGTCTCTAAAGAATCCGCCCAGTCTTTAGGCCGAGTGGCCGCTGAGCTTGCCTGGGGCGAAGGCCTTGCCGCCCATGCCCGGGCTGCTGAGCTGCGAATGCAGCCCGTACCCAAGCCTCGCTACTGAGCGCTAAGAGCGGTTGACTTCACTGCGAAGCCACCGGGCAACATCGGGCGCGAAGTAGCTCAAAATTCCGTGGGCGCCAGCCCGTTTAAAGCCAAGTAAAGACTCCAAGACCACCTGACGTTCATCAAGCCAGCCCTGGGCGGCGGCAGCCTTAATCATGCTGTATTCCCCGCTCACCTGGTAGGCAAAGGTGGGCATGCCAAAGGCCTGACGCACGCGGTAGACAATGTCCAGGTAGGGCATACCAGGCTTAACCATCACCATGTCCGCACCTTCTGCGATGTCCATGGCCACCTCGCGCAGGGCCTCATCGCCATTGGCAGGGTCCATCTGATAGGTTTTTTTATCGGCCTTGCCAAGGTTAGCGCCGGAGCCCACAGCGTCCCGAAAGGGGCCGTAGAAGCTTGAGGCGTACTTCGCTGCATAGGCCATGATGCGGGTGTGAATTTGCCCATTGGTTTCCAAAGCCGTACGGATGGCCCCGATTCGGCCATCCATCATGTCGGACGGGGCAACAATATCGGCACCTGCCTGGGACTGAACAAGGGCCTGCTTCACCAAAACCTCAACCGTCTCGTCGTTCAGAAGCCGCCCTTGGTCATCAATGAGTCCGTCCTGGCCATGACTTGTGTAGGGGTCTAGGGCCACATCGGTCATGACCCCAAGGTTGGGGAATTCTTTTTTCAGGGCGCTAACTGTCCTGGGTACCAGCCCATTCGCATTAAAAGACTCACTTCCGTTAAGGTCTTTCTTGCCGGCCTCAATCACTGGGAAGACGGCGAGAACCGGGATTGCAAGGCGTGATGCCTCTTCCGCCAGGGAGAGCAAAAGGTCAAGGCTTAGGCGCTCTACACCGGGCATGCTTGCGACCTTCTCGCGCCTGCCACTGCCTTCGGTTACGAAGACGGGGTAAATGAGGTCGCTTACTGAAAGTGAGTTTTCACTGACAAGTCTGCGTGACCAGTCGTCTCGACGTTGTCTACGGGCTCGAAAGCCTGGAAAGTGTGAAAGGGACATGCGGTAGGCTCCTGAGGGTTGAGCCTTACCGGCTCGCACTATTTTTTTGGGAAACTTGTAAAAAAAGATGCATTTTTTTTGAAATTCTGTAAAACTTTCGTCATGGCGTTCTGTCCTAGACAACAGGCGTCATGTCCCCCGCTTCTCCTCCCTGAGCGGGAGCCTTCACAAGGGCATTATTGCCGGTGGCTTCGCTACCGGCTTTTTTTTGCCCTAACCAGTCGGCGAGTTTCTCAAGAAGTTCGTCTCGGCCAGTCTGTTTAAGACCAGAAAAAAGGGATGCTGAGACAGTCCCTCCCCATTGGCCCGCCTTTTCTTTGATTAGAGTATTAACGGCGCGCAGGGTTTGCGACTGTTGTTGCCGACCGAGTTTGTCAGCCTTGGTTAATAGAATATGGACGGGTCGATGGCGTGGCCCAAACCAGTCGAGCAACTGAGTGTCCAGCAGGCCGAGGGGGTGCCGACAGTCGCAGACCAGAATAAGCCCCATGAGATTTGGCCGCGTGGCTAGGTAGCGTGACAGCTCCAACTGCCACTGCTTTTGCATAACTTTGCTTACTGCTGCATAGCCATAGCCTGGCAGGTCTACCAACCGACCAATCTCCTGCTCGTTCTCGAAGAGTCCAAACAGGTTAATTAGGCGGGTTCGACCAGGGGTTTTGCTTGCGAAGGCGAGCCGGCGACGCTGGCAAAGCACATTGAGCGTAGTGGACTTTCCCGCATTGGAGCGGCCTGCAATGGCAAACTCAGGCGCAGAGGGACTTGGAAGCTGATCGACCCGCGCCGCGCTCTTCAAGAATTCGATGGCTGACATCCGCCTGGAAAGCCAGTCGGCCTCGGCAGAGGGGGGCTTAGGGGGATTTGCGCCCCGGGTTTGCACTAAACTAGTCATTCCGTAGTGAACTACTTCGATCTTCGAGAACTCTCATTTAGGTCACTCAAGTGACTACAAGGTTAAAGGCCATGGAAATCATGATTACACAAGCATCCTCTTGTCGTCCCTTTTCTGCCCCAAGTTCCCCTCTTGTTGCCGCAAATAAGTGGGCCGTTAAGGCGCTGACCATGAGCCATGCATTAATCTTCGCAATTGCCTCGCTCGCTACAGGCCCTCTGCATGCGGCGGGCCCGGGTAAGGTGGCAGCAGCAGACCTCGCTAAAGGGCAGGCCATTGCCTCGGCAGTCTGCGTAGCCTGCCACGCTGCCGATGGGAACAGTGCTATTTCCACCTACCCCATCTTGGCTGGCCAACATGCGGCCTACCTCGCCAAACAGTTGCACAACTACCAAGTCAAGCCGGGCGCAGCCAGCGCTGAGCGCGCCAATGCCATCATGGCGGGGTTTGCAGCCACTCTGTCAGAAGACGACATTCGAAACGTCACAGCCTTTTACGCTGCACAGTCCATCAAGCCTGCCTATTCGAAAGACAAAACACTTATTGAAAAGGGTCAGCGTATTTACAGGGCGGGTATTCCCGCGCAGGGCGTTCCAGCCTGTGCAGGCTGCCATGGGCCAAACGGCATGGGAATCCCGTCGCAGTATCCCAGACTCTCGGGCCAACATACCGACTACGCTGCCGCAACCCTTGCAGCGTTTAAGTCAGGTGAGCGCGCCAACAGCGGTCAGATGATGACCATTGCAAAAGGCATGAACGATGGCGACATGAAGGCCGTGGCAGAGTACCTTGCAGGACTTCGATAAGCCCTCAACCGGCGGCATAGAACTCAGACACGGGTCTGCCTGGGTTCGCGAGGCTATTGAACTTCTTAGTTCAATGCGCTTTGCCATATCGGCCTTATCCGTCCTTTGTATTGCAAGTGCCATTGGAACCATTGTTCCTCAGGCCTCCCCGGACATTAATTATGTCAACCAGTTCGGTGCCTTCTGGGCCGAGGTCTTTGCTGCATTTGATGTCTTTCGTGTCTACAACGCGCCCTGGTTTTTGGTTTTCATGGCGCTCATGCTTATTTCTACAACCCTCTGCCTAATTCGCAATACTCCCAAAATGCTTCGCGAGGCTCGTGCATGGCCCCTCCATGTTCGTGATCGTGCCTTTGTTGCCTTTCGTCATCGGCATGAAAATGCCGTAACCAACGAGTCGCAGGCAGTCCTCTCCGTTCAGCAGGCCACCGACTGGCTGAAATCGCATGGCTACGCAATTAAGAATCCGGTATCTAACGACGCAAGCCTGCCCGTTTTGGTGGCGAAAAAAGGTGCCTACAACCGGCTTGGGTATATTTTTGCCCACCTGGCCATCGTGGTGATCTCCCTTGGGGGTCTGCTTGATAGCGAAATACCTACTCGGGCTGCCGCCTGGTGGTGGGAAAAAGCGCCGATTAACCTTGCAGGCCTTAACTCTGCAGAAGAAGTCCCTGCCTCTGCCAAGATGCCTCAGGCCACACCCACCTACAGGGCGAACCTCTTAATTCCCGAAGGTCAGACCTCGGACATGGCGGTTATTAATCGGCCTGGTGGGGCCTTTCTTCTTGACCTTCCATTCGAACTTACGCTCAAGGCCTTTCGGGTCGACTACTACAGCACCGGTATGCCCAAGCTTTTTGCAAGCGATGTTGTCTTAAAGGACAAGACCGATGGCACGCTTCGAGAGGCCACCATCGAGGTTAACAAGCCCCTTATTCATCGCGGTGTGGCCATCTACCAGTCAAGCTTCGATGATGGTGGCTCTAAATTAAAACTTGTTGCGCACCCTCTCTCTGGCCCGGTGCGGCAGCTGCTTCCCATCGAGCTTGCCGTTGGCCAGTCGCTTCCCCTGCGAAGCCAGGATCAGACCCTGGCCCTTGAAGTGTCGGGCTTTAAGGCCATTAATGTCGAAAATATTAGCGATCAAGAGCCCATCGAAGACCCCTTCAAAAAGCATGCGGCAACCGTCTTATCGCCCGCCGTCAATGTCACCACAACAGCCAATCAGCGTAATGTTGGCCCAAGCTTTAACTACAAGCTTCGGGATACAGCCGGGCAGGCCAGAGAGTTCCATAGCTACATGCTGCCCATCGACCTCGATGGCGCCCCGGTGTTCTTGGTGGGCGTCCGAAACAGCCCAGACGAGACCTTTCGTTACCTCCGTATTCCGGCAGACGAAGACGGTTCTCTGAACGAATACATGCGACTTCGGGTGGCTATGGCCAACCCCGAGGTTCGCCAAAGGGCCGCAGAGATCTTCGCCCAGCGCTCTGCGCCAGAAAATCTTGCACCGGCGCTGGCAAGCAGTGCCAAAAGGTCGCTCGATGCGGTCGCCGAGGGTGGTCTTGAGGGCCTGGCAGACCTTTTAGAGCAAACTGTGCCCGAGGCTGAGCGGGACAGGGCCTCCGATGTTGTTGTGCGCATGCTGACCTCAGCCTTCTGGGAACTCTGGCAGCTGGCCAGGGTTGACGCCGGTCTACCGCGGCTTGAGCAAAACGACACCACCCTTAACTTTACCCAGAGAGCCCTTAACGCCTACAGCGACAGTCAAATCTTTGGTGCGCCAATTCTGGTCATGCTCGATGGCTTCGACCAGGTTCAGGCCTCTGTCTTCCAGGTCACCCGCTCCCCGGGAAAGACCACTGTCTACCTGGGCTGTTTGTTGCTAACCCTTGGAATTTTCGCCATGCTCTATATCCCGGAGCGGCGTGTCTGGGTATGGCGCAGAGTGAACGGGGAAGGCCAGGTTGAATCGGTTCGCGTTGCTGCCTCATCAACTCGGCATTCCCTTGATTTTGATCGTGAATTTCAGGAACTTAGTACGCATATCAAGCCGCATTAACGATGGCCCTACTCAGGGAGGTTTAAATGAATACTGCTACAGCACCCCACCTCGCAATGCCGTCGGCCCACTCAGTGGGTCGCGGGAGACTAGGCCTGCTCGATTTTGGATTCTTCCTCCTTCTTGCCCTGTCTGCAGGCTACCTGGCCCAGCAGTACGGCGAGTTCATGGACATTTATGAGACCGTTATTCTCTGGGCATGTGTGCCATCCATTGTCTTTCTCGGCTGGCTCTGGCCAGCGCTGCGACCCTACTTTGTCGGCTGTGCGGTACTCGCACTTATCGGCATCGCTGCCTACGGGGGGACGTCTCAGGGGTCCGATGAGAACTTTCTTTTAAAGTACTTCTTGTCCTCACAGTCCGCCATCCTCTGGATGTCGTTCTTGTTTTTGTTTTCTTCCGTCACCTACTGGATCGGCACGTTTTCTCGCGGTGAAACGGCCTTGTGGATGGGGTCAGTCACCTCATGGGCAGCCTGTGTCATGGGCTTTGTCGGACTGCTTGTGCGTTGGTACGAGTCTTATCTTATTTCGCCAGACGTCGGCCATATTCCCGTTAGCAACCTTTATGAAGTCTTTATTCTGTTCGCTGTTATTACAGCCATGTTCTATCTTTACTACGAGCAACGCTACAAAACGCGCGCGCTTGGCGGTTTTGTCTCCATCATTATTGTGGCGGCAGTAGGCTTTTTGCTCTGGTACACGGCCACGCGATCGGCCCATGAAATTCAGCCCTTGGTGCCTGCCCTGCAGTCCTGGTGGATGAAGATCCATGTGCCGGCTAATTTTGTTGGCTACGGAACCTTCTCGATTGCTGCCATGGTTGGTTTTGCCTACCTTATTAAGGCTAAGGCAGAGGAGACCTCCTTAAAGGCCTTTATCCCGCTGTTCATTCTTGGTGTTTTGCTTTGCGCAGAACCGCTGGTTTTCCGCCGCACGGGTATGCCCGATTACTGGGCTCTTTATTTTGGGCTGTCTGCTATTTTTATTGGCGCCATTATTGTCTTTCGTCGCCGCATCTCCGAAAAACTGCCTAGCCTCGAAGTACTTGACGACGTTATGTACAGGGCCATTGCCATTGGTTTTGCCTTCTTCACGGTCGCCACAATTCTGGGTGCCTTGTGGGCGGCCGAAGCCTGGGGAACGTATTGGCAGTGGGACCCCAAAGAGACCTGGGCCCTTATTGTCTGGTTGAACTATGCGGCCTGGTTGCACCTGCGTATGGTGAAAGGCCTTCGTGGTCAATTCGCAGCCTATTGGTCTTTAATTGGCCTGCTTATTACTGGCTTTGCCTTTCTAGGGGTCAACATGTTCTTATCGGGACTGCATTCCTATGGGGAGCTTTAAGGCGCCCGCAGGCCCATCCGCACCAAAGGCCTCGGAAATCACACCCGAGGCTTTTTTCTCAAATAGGCGTCGTCTCACCGGCGCGCTGCTCTCTACACCGGGCATCGCCTTGGGGCTTGCAGCGTGTCCCACAGGGGCCTCGGCCGCCTCACTTGCGGTGCCAAGGCCTCTTGATGCTCAGCCAAGCTCTTGGAAGGTGATGGATAAGCCAACCGAGGAGCATCATTTTCTTAGCTACAACAATTTCTATGAGTTTGGCACAGACAAGGCCGATCCCGCTGCCAAGGCACCTTCCCGCCTTCTCGTTGATCCGTGGACGTTGCGGGTGGAGGGTCTCGTTGCCAAGCCCCAGACCTTCGACATGCAGGACCTGCTTAAGCTTGCCAAGCTTGAAGAACGTGTCTACCGGCTGCGTTGTGTGGAGGGCTGGTCGATGGTTGTACCTTGGCTGGGCCTTTCCTTGTCCTCGATCATCAAGCGGGTGCAGCCTCTTGGGTCGGCCAAATATGTTCAGTTTGCCAGTCTTGCCGACGAGAAACAGATGCCAGGACTACGATCTGATGTTCTGCAGTGGCCCTATCAAGAAGCTCTTAGGCTTGACGAGGCTCTCCACGAACTGACATTGCTTGCCGTGGGGGCCTACGGTAAGACCCTGGCCGCTCAAAACGGTGCGCCCGTTCGGCTTGTCGTGCCCTGGAAGTACGGATTTAAGAGCGCCAAGTCAATCGTGTCCATTAAGTTCATCGAGCGTCAGCCAGAGACGAGCTGGCAAAAGGCTGCAGCCCACGAATACGGTTTTTATTCGAACGTGAATCCCGAGGTGCCCCATCGCCGATGGTCTCAGGCGACCGAGAGGCGCATTGGAGAAGGCGGGCTGTTCGCATCTCGTCGTCCCACTTTAATGTTCAATGGCTACGCCGATCAGGTCGCCTCTCTTTACACGGGTATGGACCTCCGAAGGTTCTACTAGCTTGCTTTTCTCTAGTCTTCAGGCCTGGGCAGCCCTGCCCTTGATGCTTGGTGGTCTGGTTGTCTTTGGGGTTGTTGATCTTGGCGCCAACCCGCAGGAGTCGATTATTCGAGGCCTTGGTCAGACAAGCCTTGTCTTGCTTCTTTTTGCCTATGCCATCAGCCCCATTGAGCGACTCTGGCATCTTTTCGCAGAGCAGTCTGGCCGTAAACCCAAACCTTTTGGCCTTGTCCCGGCCAGGCGCTCTGTCGGCCTCTGGGCGCTTGGTTATGCGATTCTTCACCTACTGGCCTACTGGCTTTTCGAGCATGATCGCGACACCTGGAAGGTGGTGGTTGACTTCTTTCGCCGGCCCTTCGTGACCGTCGGTACGGTTGCGCTTTTACTTATGCTTTCCCTTGGTCTTACCTCGAACCGGTTTAGCATGACTAGGCTTGGACCAAACTGGAAGCAGCTTCATCGGCTTATTGGGCTTATTGTTGCCTTATCCATCCTGCACTACGTATTGCACAAGGCAGGCAAGAACGATTTCATAGAACCCGCGGCCTTTGGGCTGGTTGCCCTTACCGCATGGTTTATAAAGCTTAAACGCCCAACCCGTGCAGCAGGTTAATAGGGGGGCTTTGAAGTCACCTCGGGCTGGGGACCCCATAAGTCCTTGGGGATCTTTTCAAGCTCAATCAGCTCTTCAAAAGTCTCGCGCCGCCGAATGAGGCTGAGCTCCCCGTTTTGTCGAACCAAAACCTCGGGCGGCCGCGCACGGCTGTTGTAGTTCGACCCCATGGTGCTGCCGTAGGCGCCGGCCGAGGCAAAGCCAAGCAGGTCGCCCTCCGACAAGGCTAGGCTTCGGTCGCGGGCAAGCCAGTCGCCAGTCTCACAGACCGGTCCAACCACATCCCAGGTCTGCGCCTGGGCATTGGCCTGGCAGGGCTGCAGCAGAAAAAGGTCATGCCAGGCCTGGTAGAGGCTTGGTCGCATAAGGTCGTTCATGGCCGCATCCACAATGGCAAAGTGTTTTGCTGCAGGGTCGCTCGAAGGCTTTAGCAAGAGCACCCGACTTAACAAAAGACCCGAGGCCCCTACAATGGCGCGCCCCATTTCAAAGACAACTTCAGGGGTTCGACATCCCGTGGCTGCCGCCCAATCGGCCACCATTTGCAGGCCTAGATTCTTGAGCTCCTCGGCAGAGGGGGGGTGCTCATCCCGATAACAAATGCCAAGCCCACCACCGAGATCGATATGGGCAAGCTCAATGCCAAGATGATGGAGCTCGGTTGCAAAAGCAAGCAGGCGTTGCGTGGCATCCCGGAAGGGTTGAAGGCTGGTGATCTGCGAGCCGATATGGCAATCGACGCCCACGATACGAAGATGCCTGCTTTTTAGAGCACGCCGATAAGCCTCAAGTGCATCGTCAAGACCAAGCCCAAATTTGTTTTCTTTTAGGCCCGTGGAAATATAGGGATGCGTCTTTGCATCAATGTCGGGATTAACCCGAATGGAAATAGGCGCCGTAACTTTTAGGCCTGCCGCCACCGATTCAAGCTGCTGTAGCTCTGCAAGACTTTCCACATTAATGCAGCCAACGCCCTCCTCGAGCGCAAACCGCAGTTCCTGAACTGTCTTTCCAACCCCCGAGAAGACGATGCGATCGGCCCGACCCCCTGCGGCCACCACCCTTTGCAGCTCGCCCGCAGACACAATGTCAAAGCCCGCGCCAGCTCGCGCAAGCAGCCTGAGGATGGCCAGGTTGGAGTTGGCCTTGACGGCATAACAGATGCGTGCGGTTCGGCCTTTGGCGTCGGGGCAGGCGAGCACTTCATAGGCCTTGAGGATGGCGGCCTCTGAATAGATGTAGCAGGGCGTTCCGAACTCTTTGGCAATGTCGGCCACACGAACGCCTTGGCAGACAAGCCAACCGTCCACGTGCTCATAAGGCCAGGGCAGCGACCGGGGCGCAAGACCCGTCATTTCAATGGACTACCGGGTTTGACTGGCACAGGGGCCGTGGGGTCTTGCAGGGAGCCTGGGCCTTGCTTCGTGGGCGCCGGAAATTCCGGGCTTGGCATGTAGAGCGGGCCCTTTTGCCCGCAGCCTGCAAGCCCAAGGCAGAGGCTCAGAATGAACCCCGCAAAACAGATGGGTCTCATCAAAGCAGGCTGTTGCCTGAAAACTTCACAGGGCGGGCTGGTGTTCAAGCGGGGTATCTGCACTCGTCTGATCAAACTGTCGTAATCTTGAGTCTATGAGTATGAACGAAACCCAGTACCTACAGAAAATTGAGGATGCCTTTGAATGGGTGGAGTCCCAGGTGGACCACTGGGCAGGCAGTTACGACCTCGACCTCGAGTCCACGCGAACAGGCCCGGTGCTTGAAGTTGAATTTGAGTCGGGCCAGAAAATTATTCTTAACGCCCAGGCACCTACGCAACAACTCTGGCTTGCCTCGGTGGAAGGCGCCCATCATTTCGTCTGGCAGTCCGAGCAGCAGGCTTGGCTCGATACCCGAGGCCATGGGCCCTTTCCCCAGGTGCTCTTGGGGCATGCTAAGTCAATTACCGGGCTGACCCGTCTGGCCTTTCTGGAAGAGTAGTTCCTCCATGGTGACGGGGTCTTCAAGCCCCAGGCTTGACACCCCAACTCCAGGAGCGCTGCTGGCGGTATAGAACTCGCCGTTAATGCGTAATACGCTCGCGGGCATTTCGGGTGTCGATACGGGCACTTTTTTTAGCGCCTCTTGCATAAAGTCGATCCAGATTGGAAGGGCAAGACCGCCCCCCGTTTCGCGTTCACCAAGTGATCGGGGCTGGTCGTAACCTACCCAGGCAAGTGCCGCCATGTTTCGTTGATAGCCTGCAAACCAGGCATCCTGGGCATTGTTGGTGGTACCCGTTTTTCCTGCTAAATCGGCACGCCCGAGGCTTAACGCCTTGCGACCCGTGCCGACTCGAATAACGTCTTGGAGCATGGAGTTCAGAATGAAGACGTCCTGAGGCTCAATAATTCGGGGGGCCTCGCGTTCGGCCCTGGCGGGCTCAGTCTGACTAAGCAGATTTCCAGACTCATCAATAACGCGGTCGATAAAGTAGGGCGTAACCCGAAAGCCACCGTTGGCGATGGCCGCATAGCCTGTTGCCATTTGCATGGGGGTCACGCCCCCGGCCCCAAGCGCAAGGGTTAGGTAGGGTGGGTTGCGCTCGGCCTCAAAGCCAAACCGGCTTAGGTAACTTTGTCCGAATCGCGGGCCGATACGATTAAGAATTCGAATGGAGACCATGTTCTTTGATTTGGCCAGTGCCTGCCGCATAGTGAGGACGCCCTCGTATTTATCGTCGTAGTTCTTGGGTTCCCAGGGTTCGCCACCCGTTTCGCCGGGGTCAAAGCTTACGGGTGCATCGTTAATGAGGGTGGCCGGGGAAAACCCCTTTTCAAGGGCGGCCCCGTAGACGAAGGGCTTTAAGGTGGAGCCAGGCTGACGGTAGGCCTGTGTCACGTTATTAAATTCGCTGCGCCGGAAGTCAAAACCACCCACAAGCGCCCGCACAGCGCCGGTATCGGCCTGCAGCGCCACGAAGGCCCCTTCAACCTCAGGCAGTTGCGTTATTTCCCACTCCCCGCTTTCCATGAGACCAATGCGCACCACAGCACCCGGCCTGAGCCGCAGGTTCTGCGGGGCGTCGGTCTCAAGGCCCTTACGCGCGAACTGCAGGCCGTTACCGGTGATGTTGAATTGACGGCCTTGGCTGCGGCTTACAACCACCTTGTCTTTTGCCACCTCAGTCACAACGGCCGTAAAGAGCCGGTCGCTGTCGGGCTTGTCGTTAATGACGTCGTCAACGGCATCTTGGCGAGCCTCGGCATCGGGTGGCAGCTCAATACGAGCCTCGGGTCCTCGCCAGCCAAGCTTTCGATCAAAAGTCAAGAGTCCGGATCGAAGTGCATCGTAGGCAGCCCTTTGTTCGTACGACCGCACCGTCGTAAAGACAGTAAGCCCCCGGTTGTAGGCCTCTTCGCGGAACTGGTTGTAGATTTGAATGCGGACCATTTCCGCAAGGTGGGCGGCATTGACTGCATAGTCATCGGCGATGTTCCAGATTTGAGGATCACGTTCACCTCTACGACCCATGTGATCATATACAACGTGCAAAACTTCATGACCAACTAAGAATTCAACT